>JAVRLY010000020.1:0-20938 GCA_031960885.1 Desulfurella sp.
TTATTAATTTTTGCAAGCAAAGTAGCGCAAAAGAATTTATTATTGCAACAGAAAGTGGTATATTATTCGAATTAAAAAGACAAGCGCCTGATAAGATATTTTACACGCTAGGTCCAAAGTCTATTTGCAAAAATATGAAAAAAACCACGCTAAAAGATGTTGCAAACGCTCTAGAACGTGAAATCTATGAGATAAAGCTTAGTGATGAACAAATCGCTAAAGCAAAAAAACCTATAGAAAAAATGGTTGCAATTAGGCGATGAACAGATTGTTTGTGGAAGATTTATTAAGATCATACCTGTTGGAAGATATGCATTTTGCCGATATAACAAGTGAGAGCATTTGCATTGGCACAAAAGCAAAAGCGCAAATTAAAGCAAAGGAAGATTTTGTAGTAGCAGGACTTATTTTTATAAAGCCTATTTTTGATGTTTTAAAAGAAGATATAAGTGTTCAATTTAATGCCTGTGATGGTGAATTGGTAAAAAAGGGTAGTATAATAGCAATTATTGAGGCAAAAGATTATGCCATCTTAGAAGCTGAAAGATTGATTTTAAATATAATTTGCAGATTGTCTGGTATAGCTACAAAAACGCATTCGTTGAGTCAACTTATAAAAGACTATAAAGCAAAGATTGCAGATACAAGAAAAACTACGCCGGGTTTTAGGTATTTTGAAAAATACGCGGTTAGAATAGGTGGTGGCGTAAACCATAGAATTGGTTTATATGATGCGATTTTAATCAAAGACAATCACATAAAAATAGCAGGTAGCATTACTAAAGCAATTGAGCTTGCAAGAAAAAATTCTTTTACAAAAAAAATCGAGGTAGAAGTATCTAATATTGAAGAAGCGCAAGAGGCCATTTTAGCAAAAGCAGATATTATCATGTTGGATAACATGGATATCAAAACTATGGCAGTATGTGTTTCAAGGTTTAGCGATAAGGCAATTTTAGAGGCATCTGGTAATGTGGATGAAAAAAATATTGTTGATATAGCAAAAACTGGTGTGGATTTTATATCAAGCGGTTCAATTATACATCATGCAGTATGGGTTGATGTCAATATGAAAATAGGTGGTTAAATGAGAGTTGCAATTGCTCAGTTTAAACCTAAGTTAGGCCATGTCAAGTTCAATATAGATCGCATTATTGAATTTGTCGATGAAGCACTAAATAAAAAAAGCGATATAGTAATTTTTCCAGAGCTATCAACAAGTGGCTACGCATTGCGCGATTTGGTAAGTTTTACAAGTATTGGAATAGATAGCAAATATTTAAAACCTATTGTCCAAAAAAGTAATTTCATTGATATCGTATTTGGTTATGCACAAAAAGAAGCAGGGTTTTATTACAATAGCGCTCTGTATTTGTCTAATGGCCTTGTTTTAACAAATAGAAAAAAAGTATATTTGCCAGACTACGGTATGTTTGAAGAAGCACGATACTTTGCAAAAGGCGATAATCTTGAAACTACTTTAAGTAAGTTTGGTAAAACCAATGTACTCATATGTGAAGAGGCATTTCATTTAAGTGTCCATCATTTTGTGGAACAAAGCAAAAGCGAGTTGACAATCATAATATCTGCATCGCCATATTGGATTTACGAAAATAAAATAGACAAAAGACAAATATGGAACAATATTTGCAATAACATATCTTCTTTGTGCAGTAGTTTTGTTGTATATGTTAATAGAGTAGGCTTTGAAGATGGTGTAGGCTTTTTTGGAAACTCTTTAGTGTATAACCCATATGGTAATTGTGAGTTTAGTGGTGAGTTTTTAAAAGAAGATCTCTATACGGTGGATATAAATTTAAGCGAAGTTTACCATGCAAGGGAATTTATGCCTTTATTAAAGGAAAAAACCTATGGATCCGTATAAAGTTTTGAGTTTTGATGAACCTACAATTGCAAGTTATTTGGTAGAATTTTTAAGAGATGAAATTCAAAAGGTAGGTTTTCAAAAAGCTGTTGTAGGTTTGTCTGGTGGTATTGATTCCAGTTTGGTTGCATTTTTACTTAAAGAGGCTTTAGGCAAAGAAAATGTATATGGCATAATTATGCCTTACAAATCAAGTAGCAAAGATAGCATAGATGACGCCCTTAAAGTAATAGATGTTACAGGTATTAACTATAAAGTTGTAGATATAACAAAAATGGCGGATAGCTACATAGATAATACCTTTACCAATGTAAGAATTGGCAATGTTTTAGCAAGACTTAGGATGATTGTGTTGTTTGATCATGCTTTTGATATTGGTACGCTAGTTGCAGGAACAAGCAATAAAACCGAACTCTTGCTTGGCTATGGTACATGGTATGGCGATATGGCGTCAAGTCTCAACCCCATTGGCGATTTATATAAAACACAAGTGAGGATGCTTTCAAAATACTTAAATGTGCCTCAAAGTATTATTAACAAAAAACCCACTGCGGATTTATGGGTTGGTCAAAGTGACGAAGCAGAGTTGGGTTTTTCTTACGATGAAGCTGATTTAATTTTGTACCATTTATTTGACAAGCGCTTAAGCATTGACGAGGTTAAAGCATTAGGTTTTTCTGAGAAGATCGTGGATGGTATATTTGAAAGGGTAAGAAAAAATCAATTTAAGCGCTTACCTCCAATTATAGCAAAAATAAGCAGAAGAAGCATCAATTGGGATTTTAGGTTTTTAAGGGATTGGGGGCAATTGTGAGTCAAATCAAAAGGGCAAGTTATTTAATTAAGCATTCACAATTTACAGTAGTATTTACAGGAGCTGGTATTAGCGTAGAAAGCGGGGTACCTTCTTTTAGAGGCGAAGATGGTTTATGGGAAAAGTACGATCCTGATTTATTTGAAATAGATTACTTTTACAAACATCCAGAAAAATCGTGGTCTTTGATTAATAAGATCTTTTTTGAAGTACTTAAAGACAAAAAGCCAAATAAAGCCCATTATTATTTGGCAAAACTTGAAGAAATGGGATTTGTTAAAGCTATTATCACTCAAAATATTGACAACTTGCATTATTTAGCTGGTAGCAAGAATATTGTAGAATATCACGGAAACTCAAGAATGCTTGTATGCAAAAGGTGTGGAAGAAAATTTACAGCAAGTGACTTTGATTTATCTAAAATACCTTATTGTCCTTATTGCAATATTGTGTTAAAGCCAGATTTTGTTTTTTTTGGGGAAATGATACCAAAAGATGCACAACAAGAAAGCGAAAAACTAATGAATCAATGTGATTTGCTTATCATTATAGGTACAAGTGGTCTTGTATATCCTGCAGCTTTTCTACCAATGTTAGCCCGCAAGCATGGTGTTAAAATTATAGAGATTAATAAAACATTTAGCGAGTATACAGATAAAATTGTCGATGTGTTTTTAGAAGGCTCTGCATCAGAAGTGTTGGGAGAGATACTTATTGAACTCGATGCTCATTGAAATATACGAAACGCTTTTGTCATTTTTTTCAAAACAAAATTGGTGGGATATTGTTACTAGCGATGAAATTATAATTGGGGCAATTTTAACGCAAAATACAGCATGGAATAATGTAGAAAAAGCAATTGAAAATTTGAAAAACAAAGATTTATGTAATCTTAAAAAAATTAGAGAAATTTCAAAACAAGAATTAGAGCAATTAATTAAGCCCTCTGGATTTTACAAACAAAAAAGCATATATTTGAAAGAAGTAGCGAAGTTTTTTGAGAATTTTAATGAGAGTATAGATACTGACACATTTAGAAAGAAGCTACTAAGCCTAAAAGGTATTGGTTTTGAAACAGCTGATTCTATTTTGCTTTACGCATTTTCAAGGCCCATATTTGTTGTGGATGCCTATACAAAGAGACTTATTGAAAGAAAGAAAATTTTTTATTCAAAGAATTATAGCGATATTCAACGGTTCTTTATGGAAAATATACCTCGTGATGTTGAATTGTACAAAGAATACCATGCATTAATTGTTAAATTAGGCAAGACATTTTGCAAAAAAAGCCCACATTGTAGGGGATGTCCAATAAAATGCGAATAGGTTTGACAGGTTCGATTGCTTGTGGAAAATCCACTGTGTCTAACATGTTTAAAGAGCTTGGCGCATATATAATAGATTCAGATGAAATTGCCCACGATGCACTTAAAAAAACGGAAATGCCATACAAACAGGTATTAGAAATTTTTGGCGATTCTATTTTGGATGAACAAGGAAATATTGACAGAAAAAAGTTAGGTAAAATAGTATTGAACGACAAATCTAAACTTGCGATTTTAGAATCAATTATTCATCCCTACATTAATGAAAAAAGACAAGAAATCGAAAACGCAATACTAAAGGAAAACAAGAATGCCATTATTGTTTATGATGTACCATTACTATTTGAGAAACAACTAGAAAAAAATTTTGATAAAGTTATTGTAGTGTATGCAAATAAAAATGTACAAATTGAAAGACTCATGAAAAGGCAAAATTTAACATACGATGAAGCGCTAAAACTCATTAATCTGCAAATGGATGTTGAAGAAAAAAAGAAACGGGCTGGTTTTGTAATTGATAATTCTTATTCGCTTGAAGAAACCAAAAAACAAGTGCTAGAAATTTTTGAAAAATTATGTTAGTTAGTTACATTTGACAAAAAGAGTTTTTCGTTATATATTACAGCGATGTTTAATAAAGGAGGAATTATGGCAGTCGAGGTAAAATTGACCACTGATAACTGGGAGCAAGAGGTATTGAAATCAGGTGTACCAGTGTTAGTAGATTTTTGGGCACCGTGGTGTGGACCTTGCAGAATGGTTGCACCTGTGGTATCAGAAATTGCACATGAATACGAAGGTAAATTAAAAGTAGGTAAATTAAACACTGATGAAGAACCAGATATTGCCGTTAGATACGGAATAATGAGTATACCCACATTAATGGTTTTTAAAAATGGAGAAGTGGTAGATCAGATTATAGGCGCTGCACCTAAAGAATACTTCACCCAAAGGCTAGATAAAATTTTATAATTGGACCGAGGTTTTCTCGGCCCAATTTTTAAAGGGGTATATAGATGTATGATGCAGTTATTATAGGGGGTGGGCCAGCTGGTCTAACAGCAGGTATTTATTCAGCAAGAAGTGGTTTAAAAACAATCATTTTAGAAGAAAAAGTATTTGGTGGTCAGATTGTTTTCAGTGCCGATCTAGAAAATTATCCAGGCTTTCCAGAAGGTATTAGTGGAATGGACATTATAGATAAATTTTTAGAACAGGCAAAAAAGTTCGAAGTTGAAATTAGCTACGAAGGTGTAGAAAAAATAGAAAATGATACATCATGCAAAAGAGTTATTCTTAAAAATAAAAGCTGCATAACAACAAAAACTGTAATTTTAGCAACTGGTGCTAGTGCAGATAGATTGGGTTGTCCAGGTGAAGCTAAATTTATCGGCAAGGGCGTGTCTTATTGTGCAACATGTGATGGCGCTTTTTTTAAAGGTAAAACTGTTGCAGTCGTAGGTGGTGGAGACTCTGCTTTGGAAGAAGCTTTATATTTAGCAAATCTTGTAAAAAAGATATATTTAATACATAGAAGGGATCAGTTTCGGGCTGTTAAAATCTTGCAGGATAGAGTAAAGAAAAACAATAAAATAGAAATTATATTTGATAGTGTTGTAAAAGAAATTTTAGGTGATAAGTTTGTAAAGGGTGCATTAATTGAAAATGTCAAAACAAAAGAACAATCTAGACTTGATATAGATGGAATATTTATTTACATTGGTCTTACGCCAAATTCAAAATTTGTATCCGACTTAATACAAACAGATGAGTATGGATATATTATTACTAATGAAGAAATGGAAACGAATATACCGGGCATTTTTGCTGCAGGCGATGCTAGAAAGAAATCTTTAAGGCAAGTTGTTACAGCATGCGCCGATGGTGCTATTGCTGCATCAAATGCACAAAAGTACATAGAAAAAATGAAGGTTTAGAGGTATCTTTTAATCTCTTTGTATGCTTCTGCAATCGATAAATTAGTTGTATCTATTACAATTGCCCCTTCTGGTATGACAAGTGGGGCGATATTTCTTTGTGTGTCATTTGTATCTCTTTGCATGATAAAGTTTAATGAATGCTCATAACTTACATTTAACTCACTTGAGCGCCTTTTAGCCCTTTCTTCTAATTTTGCTGTTAAAAAAAATTTTAAATGTGCATTTTTGAAGATTACGCTACCAGCGTCTCTACCATCAATTACAAATTTTCCTTTTTTTGCAATGTCTCTTACTAAGTTATTCACATAATCTCTTATAAAATCTTTTTGGGCAATAATAGAAGCTTTTTTGGCTATATTTTCACCAAGAATTAAGTCATTTAAAACGGTTTCATTGTGCAAAAGTAGCAATTGATTGTCTTTTAGCTTAAATTCAATTTTAAGCTCAAAGAGCTGTTTTTGTCCAATATTTTCATCCATTAAATAAGCTATGCTTCTGTAAATTTTGCCAGTATCAATGTGAACAAAACCATCGTTTTGAGCAAGCATTTTGCATATTGTGCTTTTGCCGCTGCCACTTGGTCCATCAATTGTCAAAATAAAATTATCCATCTAAACGCTCTTTGAAAATCCTTATATTGTGCAAAATCTCTGTAAGTTGCTCTTGATTATTGTTTTCAATTGTATTTTTTAACTCATTTAAACTGTCAATGTAATCATTTATGGCATCTAAGATGTTTTGTTTATTTAGGAGAAATATATCGCTCCACATTTTTTCATTTGACTTTGCAACACGCGTAAAATCTTTAAAACCGCCACCGCTAAATGCGTAAGTCTCATCGTTTTGTTTTTTTTGCCATATGAGTTTTACGAGATTGTATGCAACCACATGAGGAAGGTGACTAACGTAAGCAAATACTTGATCATGTTTTTGAGGCGTCATGTATTTGACTTTCATATTTATCTTTTTTGCAAATTCTTCAACAGTTTTTTCTGCAAATGAAACATCAAAAAATGGTGTTATGATGAAATACTTGTTATCAAATAGGTGCCGAACAGCTGATTTTGGACCAAAGTTTTCTGTACCTGCTATGGGGTGTGTTGGTACATATTTGATATTGTTTGGAATGTAATCTTTTATTTTATCAATAATAGGTTTTTTTACACTTGCAACATCTATTACTATTGTGTGTTCTTTTAAAAAGCCAAACAAGTCTAAAATAACCTGCGTAGTTTCTAATGGCGGGGTGCTAACTATTATAAAATCACACATCGAAAAAGATTTGTATGAGTTTGCCCCAATATCTATTAGTTCAAGGTTTAACGCATCATTGAGATTTTTTTCATTATTGTCATATCCAATGATTATCTTTGCTAACTTGTGTTGTTTAATTGCAAGACCCAGAGAGCCGCCAATTAGCCCAAGTCCAATTATACCGACAGTATTAAACATTTAAAACCTTTTTAAGCTTTTCAATAAAAATTTCATTTTCTTCTTGAGTGCCAATTGTAACCCTCAAAAAATTACTGTACCCATAAGGTTTCATGCTTCTTACTATTACACCCTCTTTCAAAAGTTTATTATAGACATCTTGGGCGTCGTTTGGTGTTGAAAATAAGATAAAATTTGCACATGTGGGGACAAAAAATAAATTTAATTTCCTAAACTGTTCATATAAAAATTTTTTTCCTTCTTCATTTGTTTGTATGCTTTTTTGTAAGTGCTCTCTATCATCCAACGCTGCAATCGCAGCTGCTTGAGCTATAATATTAACGTTAAATGGCGGTCTTACGCGATTTAGCGTATTTACAATAAATTCACTAGCGATACCATAGCCTATTCTTAATCCAGCAAGCGCATAAGCTTTGGAAAATGTTCTTAAAATAATTACATTTTCGTGTTTGTAGAGCTCAAGCAATTCTTTATAAGCGTCGCATGGTTTTGCATACTCATAATAGGCTTCATCTATGACAATTAGTGTATCTTTCGAAGCTTTTTGAATTATCTTTTGAATATCATCGTATGTGGTTAGTGTACCAGTAGGGTTATTTGGCGTGTTAATAAAGATTATACGTGTGTTATCATTAATATGGTCTAATAAACTATCTATATCGTATGAGAAATCTTTTAGTGGTAGTTCAATAATTTTTTTGTTAAAAGCCATGCCTATTATTCTATATTCAATAAAACTTGGATAGCAATATAAAATCTCATCATTTGGGTTTGTAGCAAATGCTTTATAAATAAGCTCAATGATTTCATCAGAACCGTTGCCCAGTATAATATTTTTTTCAGATATGTCTAGAAAATGTGCTATTTTTTGCGTTAAATAATATGCATTGCCATCTGGGTATAAGTTAACTTTACTAGCCATATCACATATTGTTTCAATTACCTTCTGTGAAGGTCCAAGCGGATTTTCATTAGACGCAAGCTTTACTACATTTTTAAGACCAAGTTCTCTTTGGAGCTCTTCAATTGGTTTTCCACCCTCATAAGGCATGATTTTTAAAATATAATCTGCTACTTTCATAATTGCCTCCTCGTTTTATTTATACAATTTAGTTTTATGTTTTGCAACTATAAATGTATTTGGGTGGTTGATTTATCTATAATAATGGTATATATTGACTCAATGTAATAAGAAGCAAAGGAGCAAGTTATGTCAGAAACAATTGTTGATCCATTTGAAATAAAAGATTGCTCAATATTATCAGTCTCAGTGGGTAAACATGCTATAAATGTTAAAGAATTGTTTACGCAATTGACAAATGTTGATGTAGATTCTATTTATTTTCATTTCTGGGGAAAATCTTTACGCACGTCATTTAGTACTCCAGAATTCAACAATGATTTTGCTCAGTGGATAAATGATCAAATTCACGATAGAGCTTTAGCAGAAAAATTGTCTATACTTGAGCCACATGATTATACAAATATTGATGATTTGAGACAAGAAATGTTGGATATTATTCAAAGTGCTTTGGAAAGCAATCAAGTTTTGATGTATACAAATGCTCAAGAGCCATTTTACTTTTTAAAACATAGTATGGTGGTATTTAGTACAAATAAGCTTATTCATTATCCTAAAGAATTTAGTGATATTATTCCTAATTTATCATATGGTTCGTTGTATTTTCATTTCATAGATGCAAGGAGACGAACTCCAAATCACAGAGATGATTTTTCAAATTGGATTGCATTATTTGAGGGCTTTGATGATTTAGTTGATATGATTATAAACGTTGACCCATTTTACATGTCTTTATCCAAACTAAAAGAAAAGATATTAACAATTTTTATTAGGTTTTTTAGATGAGGTTACAATGCTTGAAGAGTTAGGTGCAATAGTAGGATATAGTGAAATAGATCATTTAATTCAATTATCAACCTTTTTAAAAAATAAAAAAATCGTTCATGTTAATTCAACAAAAGTTGGTGGAGGTGTAGCTGAGTTACTAAGCAATATTATACCTCTAAAACAAGAATTAGGTTTAGATGCAACATGGGAAATCATTGTTGGTCAACCAGAATTTTATAAATGCACAAAGATGTTTCATAATTTGCTTCAAGGCGTTAAGGATCAAATTGTACCAGAGAACTTATTAAAAATCTATGAAAAAACAAATGAGGAAAATGCTCAAAGATTATTTGATTTATTAAACGAATCTGATTTTGTATTTATTCATGATCCACAACCAGCTGGTTTGATAAAATATTTTCCCAATCGCAAAGGAAAATGGGTCTGGAGATGTCATATAGATATTTCAAGACCCAATAGACAGGTGTGGAAATTTTTAAAACAATTTGTAAGCCAATTTGACGCAAGCATATTTTCTTTAGTAGATTTTGCAAGGAGTTTGCCACATTTACAATATATCATAGCACCTAGCATAAACCCTTTAAGCGACAAAAATAAAGAATTGAGCAAGGAAGAGATTGCTAAAGTTTATACAGAGTTCAATTTAGATCCGACTAGGCCATTGTTGCTGCAAGTTTCGCGTTTTGATAGATTTAAAGATCCAATAGGTGTGATTAATGCTTATAAATTAGTGAAAAAATCAATTCCATCAGTTCAATTGGTGTTGGCCGGTGGATCAGCAGATGACGATCCAGAAGGTAGTATTGTTTTAGAAGAGACGCTTACAGCTGCAAACTCAGACAAAGATATACATATTTTATCCCTACCGCCAGACGCCAATATAACAATAAATGCACTTCAAAGAGCTGCTGATATTGTAATACAAAAATCTACAAAAGAAGGTTTTGGTCTGACTGTTACGGAAGCTTTATGGAAAAATAAACCTGTAATTGGCGGAAATACTGGCGGTATAAGATTACAAGTAATAAACCATTATAATGGCTTTTTGGTAAATACGCCAGAGGGTGCAGCCCTTAGGATAAGACAATTGTTAAGTGATGAAGATTTATTTAAAAGATTAAAGCGAAAAGGTAAAGAATTTGTTAAAGATAATTTCCTTGTTACAAGACATGTAAGAGAATACTTGACTTTGTTAGTTATGTTACAACAATCGAGTACTAAAGTTATCTTTTAATTTTAATTAGCTGCAAGTTTTTCTAACAACTTTATTACTTGTTGAGGACTTTTTATGTTATATTTTGCTAAGGTTGAAATTTCCCCCACTTTTATGGTAATAGCTTCATGAGGCAAGACTTTAAACATATCTTCGTCTGTATAATCATCTCCTATTGCAAGTATAAAGTCATAACTTTTTAAATCAAATATTTCAGCAACGCAATTTTTGCCTATATTTGCTGGTTTTATTTCCAATATTTTGCTTCCTTTGTTCACTACTAGTTTTGTATTGGATATGAAGTTTTGAAGATGACCATTGAGCTCTGGTATAAGCATTGCTTGAGTTTCGGGATCTGTATTTCTATAGTGGAAGACAATTGAAAATGTTTTTTCTTCAATAAATGCGCCTGGCAACCTATCAATATATAACTTTAGAATATTAAGGATAGCATTTTTCCAACTTGTATCAATATTATTTTGATAGAGTTTCCAATTTGTATTAAAGAGTTTAAAAAAAGCACCATGTTCTGCTACTAAACTAATACTTAGATTTTCAAACCAGTTTTGGAGTGTTTCTTTGTCTCGTCCGCTTATAATAGCAACATGATTATTTTTTTGTATGAGTAAATGTAATAAATGAATCAATTCTTTTGTGGGTCCAGCAGTTTTTGGCGTATTAGTAAATTCTATAAGCGTTCCATCATAATCTAACATTATAAGCCTTTTTTGTGTTTTTTTATACTGATCTATTATTTGATTTTCAATTTCTTGATTAATAAACTGAGATTCCATTTGTTTTTGTAAAAGTGTAATTTTATTTAGTTCATTTAAATAATCACTTACCCACCTAAAAACATTGTATCTACTGATTCTTTCCTGCATATTTTTTATTCTTTCCATTTTTTCTTCTTTTGGCATATCTAGAGCTATTTTTATTGATTCACCAATTTCTTCAATACTGTTTGGGTTGATAATTATAGCTTCGAGTAGCTCTTTTGCTGATCCAGCCATTTCGCTTAGTATCAAAACGCCATTTTTATCTTGTTTGCTGGCTATATATTCTTTTGCTACAAGATTCATACCATCTCTAAGTGGTGTTACGAGCATTATATCGCTTGCATTATAAAAAGAAACGAGCGTTTCAAAATCCAACGAGCCATATTTATAAACAATTGGTGTCCATTTTACCGTACTAAATTTTCCATTTATTCTACCAATAGTTTCATCAATTTGTTTTTTCATTTGTTGATAGTGATAGACGCCTATGCGAGATGGCACTACTACAATTACAAGTGTTATACCTTCTCGCCAATGTGGATTATTTTCAAGGAAATATTCAAAACCAAGCAACCTATTTAATATTCCTTTCGTGTAATCTAAACGGTCTACGCTAAAAATTATTTTCTGAAGATAAAACTGTTTTTTAATTTCATCTGTTTTTGAGATGACGGTTTCTATTTTAGTTGAATTGCTAAATTTTAGATAATCAATGCTTATCGGATGCGTTCCAATTTTTACAAGTCTGCCTTTATTGTTTATTATACCTAAGTTATTTTCCAAATTTAAAAAACGTAAAGCTGCTCTTAGGAAATTGTCTGTATATTCGTGTGTGTGAAAACCAATCAAATCAGAACCAAGCAAACCTTCAATAAGCTCAACCCTCCATTTTGATGGTAGAAGCTGAAAAACCTCATATGCAGGAAATGGTATGTGCAAGAAGAAGCCAATAGGTATACTAGGATAGTTTTGCCGAATTATATTTGGCAATAGCATGAGATGATAATCATGTATCCAAACAATATCTTCTTCTGGATTAATAATGTTGCTTAATGCTTTTGCAAATTTTTGATTCACAGATTTATACACATCAAAATGTTCTTTTTCAAAACTTGTAATAGTTGGAAAATAATGGAATAAAGGCCAAATGGTACGATTGCAAAACCCTAAATAAAACTTATCCATTTCTTTTTCAGTTAAAAAAACTGGGTAACAATGTATATTTTGTAGTTGATTCAATATCTCTTCTTGTTCAGATTTATTTGTTGTAGTGATGCCTGGCCATCCTACCCATAAGTATGAAAGTTCTGTCATTTTTTCAGTATATGCACCAATGCTTGTTATAAGTCCACCACTACTTTTGTGGAGAATATTTTGTTTTGTTTTATTATCTTTTGTGATATTTACTGGCAATCTATTTGATACTATTATAATTCTCATGTTTATCCTCCATATGAACACTATTTCTTGTTTTAGGTAAATGTTGAGGCATATTATTTTTAATGTATTCAATTAATTTTTCCCTAACCAGACATCTTAAATCCCAGAGATCGGAAGAGTTTCTTGCACTTACAAGAGCACGTATTTGTATAGTTTTATCATTTGCGTCTGTAACTTGAATGCCGCTTGCAGCTCTATCCCACAGTTGTGTAGAATTTAAAATTTCAATTAAAGCTTTTCTTAAGTTTTCAACATTTATTGTATAATCTGTATATAAAAATACTGTTCCTAAAAGTTGTTCACTTGTTTTTGTCCAATTTTGAAATGATTTATCAACAAAATAATTAATAGGTATGACCAGTCTCCTTAAATCCCAGATTTTTAATACAACATATGTTAGTGTTATTTCTTCAACAGTTCCCCATTCGCCTTCAACAATTAACACATCTCCTATTTTTATAGGTTGACTTATTGCTATTTGTATGCCAGCAAAAAGCAAATTCAGTGTTTTTTGAGCTGCAAATCCCGCAATTATACCAATAATTCCAGCTGATGTTAAAATGGTTGAACCTAAACTTTTCAGCGAACTGAAACTTAAAAAAATCAATGCCAAGCATATAATGAATATTATTGCATTTGCTATACTTTTGATGATTTTTAGTTGTGTATTTATTTGTCTTTTACTAAAATTATTGACATTAATTAAGTGCTTTTTGCTAATTATGTATTCAAAAAGTGATATTATCTTAACTGAGGCTATGCCAAAAAGTAAAATATATAGAATCTGGATTATTTTTGTAATTAAATAGTCGCTACTTGGTTGTTTAAAATTTATGATTGAGCTTAATGCACTAAAGAGCAAAATACTTATAAAGAACCACGCAGGAAAATAAAAGTAATGCTTAATCTCTTGATAAAAAGGAAATTTTTTTGAAAAGCGCAAGTATATTTTAGTAAGTATGCTGTTTATAATAAATCCCAGAATAAAGGATAATACAAACAAACAAAAAATTAAAAACTTATCATTAATTAAAAAATTATTTATCATTGCATCCAGTATAACAAATATTGTTGATTATGTCAACTTAAGTGAAAATTTTTGTTGCAATTTAGAAAATTATTGTGTATAAAAGTTAACATATAGAGCACTTGGAGGTTAAAATGAATAGGTTTATCGTGATATTAGTTATAGCTTTAGTAACATTTGGTAGCCACTGTTATGCACAAAATTCTTCAAATATAGCCAAATCTATGACATATTTTAATTTAGCTCAGAGTAATTATAATAGTAAACAGTATCAAGAAGCAATTGATTATTACACTGAAGCCATATATGCAAACCCAAACGACGATAAGGCATACATTAATAGAGGCATAGTATATTACGATTTAAAAAAATACGACCAAGCATTAAGTGATTTTGAAAAAGCCAAAAAAATTAATCCAAATAATCCTTATGCTTACTATAATACTGCCATAGTGTATTATGTATTAGCAACGAACTCTTGTGAAAATGATGATGCTTATTTTAACTATCAAAAAGCTAAAGATAATTTGACAAAAGCGATACAGATAGATTCTAATTTTTATAAAGCTTATATAAATAGGGGCCTTATTAATTACGAGTTAGCCAATTACCAAGATGCTATAAATGATTTTACCAAAGCTATACAAATAAATTCACTTGACTACAAAGCGTTTTACAATCGTGGTATTGTTTATTATGTTTTGGGCAATTTTAATGCAGCTAGCGTTGATTTTACAACTGCTATTGAGATTAACCCAGATGATGCTGACGCTTATTTTAACCGAGGCCTTGTTTATAAAAAAGAAAATAATACAAAAAATGCCACGATTGATTTTTATAAAGCTGGTTTAATATATATAAAGCATGATAAAAGAAAAGACGCCACAGAATGTGTTGATTTAATACAATTAACCGATGAGTTTTCTACACTAATATATGATTTGAAAACTAAAATTGTAGAAAATGAGATTTATAGCAGTTAATTTTTATAAAACAATGTATGGCAACACATGCAGTTTAAATGTTAGAATATTTCCATTGCTTAAAAAAACATTCCAAAAATAGGTGTTTTATTTTAGAGCCAGTGCTTGTGTAAACAACGAAGAGTTAACGCCCATTTTTTAACTGCACAATTTGATTCACCTTCTATAAAGGCTAAATTCAGGCAAGTGGTGCATGTGTATTTACACCTTATTATTTAAAGATGTCTTTGGTTTAAAATATATGGACATATCTGGTTGATAAAAAAAGGTTTACTTGATTTTTTTTTAAAAAAATATATGCTAATTGACAGTGTTTGAGAAGGTTATTTACTCTGCTTTTTATATCTTGAAAAGGAAACAAAAAAAATGAGTTTTGGTTGTTTGGGTTTATAAATGTTAAAAAAATTTTTTTTCAAGTTTACACAAAGACACAGAGATTTGCATACCTTTTTGTTAAAAGCGCGTACGAAAAAAACGCAATTAAAATTAAATGGAAATTTATTGTTAAATTGTGTCATAAAAAAATGCTTTTTATTAGTGTGGTAAACATAGATAGTCTAGAGTATGATGAAATATTTGTCTAATGAATAATAAAGCTGTAATTTTGTATTCTAATGGTTTAGATAGTTTGTTGGCGTTAAATATATGTCTTAGATTAGGATTGGATATGTCAGCACTATTTATAAAAACTCCTTTTTATCAGAGAAATACACAAGATATAAATAAAAATTTAGATAAACTAAAAGTAAAACTCTACACTATTGAGGTATATGATGAATATTTTGATATTATAAAAAACCCAAGATATGGTTTTGGTAGGCATTTAAATCCATGTCTTGATTGTAGAATCATGATGTTTGCAAAAGCTAAAGAGCTAATGAATGAAATAGGGGCATCTTTTATTGTGAGCGGAGAGGTACTTGGAGAGCGACCATTTAGCCAAAGAAATAAAACCAATCTTTTTCTTATAGAAAACACATTAGGTTTAAATGGCTTAATATTAAGACCGCTGTCAGCCAAACTATTACCGCCAAGCATACCAGAACAAAAAGGAATAGTTGATAGAAACAAGTTATATGCTATATCTGGCAGGTCTAGAAAGCCACAATTAGCACTCGCAAAGTTATTTAATATAAGTGATTTTGAAACGCCTTCTGGCGGATGTTTGTTAACTGAGCCTCATTTTGCAAATAGACTAAAAAATTTTTTAGAACTTAATATATTAGAACAATACAGTCTTGTAAGTATTGGCAGACATTTTAAAATTGACGATAATGTGCTTATTGTTGCACGATCAGAAGTTGAATATGAAGCCATAGCTTCTTATAAAGGCACACTTGATTTTTTTGAGACAAAAGATGGACCTGGTGCATGTGCAATATTTTTAAAAGAATCTACGCACAGTCAAAAATTGCTTGCATCTAAGATTGTTTTGAGATATTCTAAAAAAGCAAAAAATGTGCTATGTTTTTCAAAAGGCAATTGTCAGTTATTTGAAAACATAAAACCTATAGAAGAAGAAAAACTTGTTAATTTGAGGGTTGAATAAGTATGATAGATAAATTGGAATCTTTAGAAAAAAAGTATGAAGAAATTCAAGAACAGATGGCTTCTTTTGATGTAATAAGGGATTATGAAAATTTTAAAAATTTAAATGAAGAGCTAAAAAAAATTTCACCAATTGTTGAAAAATACAAACTTTATAAGATTTTTCAAGAACAAATCAAACAAAACGAAGAATTATTAAAAGATAGTGAATTAAAAGAACTAGCAAAAGAAGAAATAAAGGATTTAGAGGCAAAAAGTGTAAAACTTACCGATGAGCTTAAAATAATGTTGCTACCGAAAGATCCATTGGATGAAAAAGACATAATATTAGAAATTAGAGCAGGAACGGGTGGAGAAGAAGCTGCCCTTTTTGCTCAAGACTTGTTTAGAATGTATGCTAGATACTCAGAAAATCATAATTTCAAGGTAGAAATTTTAGAAAAAAGCTTGTCTGATGCAGGTGGTATAAAAGAAATCATTGCCAATATAAGAGGAAAAGGAGCTTATTCTAAATTTAAATACGAAAGTGGAACACACAGAGTTCAAAGAATACCTGTTACTGAATCACAAGGTAGAATTCACACATCTGCTGCTACTGTTGCAGTGTTGCCCGAAGCTGATGATATTGAGATTAATATAAACCCAGATGATTTAAGAATTGATGTTTATAGATCTTCTGGATCTGGCGGTCAACATGTAAATACCACAGATTCTGCTGTAAGGATAACGCATTTACCAACTGGTTTAGTAGTAACATGTCAAGATGAAAAATCCCAATATAAAAATAAAGAAAAAGCTATGAAAATTTTATATGCAAGACTCTCTGATTTTTATCGAAGCCAACAAAAATTAAAGATAGCAAGTCAAAGAAAAGCTCAAGTTGGTAGTGGTGATAGGTCTGAGCGTATAAGGACTTATAATTTTCCTCAAGGTCGTGTAACCGACCATAGAATTAACCTAACACTTTATAAACTAGAGCAGATTTTAAATGGTGAATTAGGCGAGCTCATAGAAGCACTCTCAATTGCAGATCAATCAAAAAAATTAGCCAGCAGTGACTATTAAATGAACTTTATATATAATTGATTTTCATATATTTCATTTTTATCTCATGTTAGGTTTAAGCTCGCTTTAACCCTAATCTTTTTTGTTCGTACTGTTTAATAAGTTCTAAAAATAATAGTGGTACAAGCTCCATTTCTGCTTCACTTACAACACATGCGATTCTTGCTTGCGTATTAGCATGTATATTTTGGTTTTTATAAAAGCCTTTCGCTGGTGCAACAAGTAGTGTAAATTTTTCATTGTTTAGTTCTACAAAACCTTCTGTAGCGCAATATATAACAAAATCATCCATATCAAAACCGCTTTTAACGATATTTCTAACATCTATCATAGAATAAATAGAAGCTTGTGGTTGCGTAACAATAATATTTGGGTCCAATTTTTTAAAATTATCATGCAAATTTTTCAATATTTTAGCATAGTGCTCTCTTAAACCTTTGACCCATTGTTGAATGTCTTGCGCGGACAAGCTAGCTAAAGCACCTGCGATATATTGGTCAATAACAGATGGACACAAATATGTAGTATTTGCCGCACGCGCTTGCTCAAAAAACAACTCATTGTCTGTTACCAAAGCACCCATTCTCAAACCACATGCATTAAAAACTTTAGAAAGCGTTTCAATACTTATTCTAATACCAGCACTTTCAATACCTTTTACATCTTGTTCTGATATATTCCAAATAGAAGGCGCATAATCAATACCATCAACATAATAAAGACCCCTGTAGGCTTCATCGCTAATTAGAAACATGCCGTACTTCATGCAAAGTTTTGCATATTCGTTAATTTGTTCTTGGGCTGTAAGTATACCTGATGGGTTATCATATGGAATAATAAGCATGCCACCAGGCTTGTATGTTTTTATAAGGCCTTCTAAGTAATCTAAATCAACATCGTTAAATTTGCCATCTGGCAATAAATCTCTATTAACTGCTATAATACTTCTACCTGTCTCTTCTGCTATTGATACATAGTTTGTATAGACAGGGTCTAAAACTAAAAGCGGTTTTTGGTTACTATTTGGTTGTCCGCAAACACCAAGAATAACAAGTCTCATTACATGAGAGCCGCCCGTATCAACTAACGTATATAAGTTAGGCTTACATTGCGGTTTAAGAAACGATTTAACAATGTTTTTAAAAGCCTCATTTGTCTCTTCTATGCCTTCCGTTTGCGTATATCTCCAAATGCCATTTATGATATCTGGGTCTTTAGGATTTAAAAATCTATTAACCATAGCAGGATGCGCTTTTAAAGATACATTACCAATGGCTACGTTTATAGCTTTAATATTTTCATTCTTATTTTGAGATTGTCTTTGAGTAAATAAGATACCTGCTTTTCTTATGCATGATGGCTGAAGATTTTCAAAAAATTCTGATATTTCTGGCTTCATTGCATCCCCCTCTTTAATTTTTATTGAATACCTGTATCACTTTTTGAAGTACAAGTCAAGCATAAATTAATTATTAATTGGTGAAACACTATCGTTTGGTGTTTGAACATCCTTTAATGCAATTTGAATCTTTCGAGTTCTAACGCCCACTAGATCTTCTAATTCTCTGTCAGCGGCTTTAATTTTGCTTTGTGCTTTTTCTAAAACTTCACCAAATTTTTCAAATTCCTTTTTTACTTGTGTAAGCGTTTCCATTATTTTATAAGCATTTTTTTCTATCGTTAAGGTTCTAAAACCCATCTGCAAACTATTTAAAAAAGCTGCCAATGTGGTTGGACCAGTGATTACAACTCTATAATTTTTCATAATCGATTCAAAAAGACCGTTAATTCGCAAAACTTCTGAGTACAAACCTTCATATGGCAAAAACATTATTCCAAAATCAGTAGTATATGGTACTTCAACGTATTTATCTTTTATATATTTTGCTGATTGCTTAATATCTTGCTCAAGAGATTTTTGAGTAGTAGCTATGAGTGAAAGTTGGTCAGTTTCGTAGTATTCTAACAAACGCTGATAGTTTTCAAGAGGAAACTTAGAGTCTATAGGCAGCCATACAATCTCATTTTCGCTATTGCCTGGCAATTTTATAGCAAATTCCACAAGTTCATTGCTTGTTGGCTTTACTTTGACATTTTTGGCATATAAATTAGGACTTAATATATCGTCAAGTATTTTTTCAAGTTGTAGTTCTCCCAGTATACCTCTATTTTTCACATTGGTAAGGACCCTTTTTAAGTCCCCAACGCCATTTGCCAAAGCTTGCATCTGACCTAAACCTTTGTGGACCATCTCAAGTCTTTCACTAACTTGTCTAAATGATTCACCCAATTTTTTTTCAAGTGATTCGTGCAATTTTTCATCTACAGTCTGACGCATTTGTTCTAGTTTATTTTCATTATCAAGTCTTATTTTTTCAAGTTTTTCTTCTACGGTTGAACGAATGTTATCCAAATTTTTATCCAATGCTTGATTTTGAGATTTTAACTCTTGTGATATTTTTTTGAGTTTTTCATCATTAAGTGTTGTTAGTTTTTCTTGTTTTAGCACAATATCATCTAATGATTTAGAAATGATACTTTCAATAATTTCCATCTTTTCTTTCAATTCTCTATTAAGCGCACTAAGTAGCTTATCATTGTTATTTAGCATCATATTAAAATTTGAATTTATATCATTTTTGGTTTTAAATATCTCGTCTTTTAGATTACTGTTGTTTAGGTTTAGTGCATTGCTTAATTGTTCAATTTTTGCATCTAACTTATCATACCTTGATAATTTCAACAAAACAATAATAGTCAGTATACATACTATACACAGTATAACCAGTACAATAATACTAATCATTTAACAATTTGGTGCGAGCGGGGAGACTCGAACTCCCACACCGGCTAGGTACTAGATCCTAAGTCTAGCGCGTCTACCAGTTCCGCCACGCTCGCTTTTTTCTTTTTCACTATAACAAAACACATAAACTTTGTCAAACAAATGCTTTAAAGCAAATATCAAAATTCATTACCATCTAATTTAGTGTCAATAATACGATAAAATTCATCAAGCAATTGTGAAAAATTATTTGATGTTTTTGCAAAATTCATAAAGGCTATAATATTGTTTATCGTTTCTTTGCTTAAATAATGTTCAATTTTACAAGCATCATCTTCTGCAACCAGCTCATTTACATGCAATACTTTTTGTAAAAAATCTTTGAGCAAAAGATGCTTGTTATAAATTTCTTGTGCAATAGACTTGCCTTTTGGTGTTAATACAACAAAACCATAAAACTCGTGCTCAATTAAGCCCATTGATTTTAATTTTTTTAAAGCATCAACAACAGATGGCGCTTTTACTTGGAAATAGTTTACCAAATCTTTTACTCTTGCTACTGTATTTTGTTGTTGCATAATAAGTATTCTTTCTAAATAATCTTCCAAAATGGGCGTAATATTCACTTTTTAATCTCCAATTAGATTAACTTAATTTTATTAGTTTTTTAGAAAAAATCAAGCATTAAATGCATTGCAAAAACCCGAAATTACGCCACGCTCATTATTTTACAAATAAATAAAAATCATCGATAGAATACCTACAAGAAGACACATAAATAATACAGGCAGAATTGTAGCTTTTATAAATTG
>JAVRLY010000021.1:0-2541 GCA_031960885.1 Desulfurella sp.
CAAATTAGCTAAAACAATAAGTCCGAAAAAAACTTATGAAGGAGCCGTTTGCGGCGTTATTTTTGGTACACTTTTTTCTTTGGTTTTTGGATATTTTATCCATATAGATTTAAATCGAGCTTTTTTCATAGGCTTTGCAGCAAATATTGCTGGAATTTTTGGAGATTTGGCAGAATCTGTAATTAAGCGTATATACGATAAAAAAGATTCGTCCAATATTATCCCAGGGCACGGTGGTATGCTTGATAGGCTAGATAGCCTTGCTTTTTCGTCATTTATAGTATATTTAATGTTGATATGGAAAATATTCTAATTTTGGGTTCAACTGGTTCAATTGGCCAAAACGCCATTAGTGTTATAGAAAAAGGCTCTAAGTACAATATTATAGGTATTGCTTTTAATCAAAACATTAATAAAGCTATAGAACAGATAAAACGCATAAAGCCAAAATATGTTTATGTTGGGAAAAAAGAGTATGTCGAAGAACTTAAAAGGCTTTTTTCTGATATTGAGTACTTTACACAAGACTCGCTTGAAGAGCTCATTTCAAAAAAGGATGTGGATTTTGTTTTAAATGCATTTGTTGGAAGCGCTGGTATTTTGCCTTCTTATTATGCAATCTTTTACAGAAAAAAAATTGCTTTAGCCAACAAGGAAAGCCTTGTTGTAGCAGGAAAAATTCTAACGCATTTAGCAAGACAGAATAATATCGAAATTATTCCCATTGATAGCGAGCACTCAGCAATATACCAATGCTTAGAAGGCAAAAGGCAATACCTTAAAAAGATTATACTTACAGCTTCTGGCGGCCCATTTAGACAATTTGATAAAAATCACTTTGATAGTGTAACAAAAGAAATGGCCTTGAAACATCCAAAATGGGATATGGGTGCAAAAATAACGATTGATTCTTCAACCATGATGAATAAAGGTTTTGAGGTAATCGAAGCAGGGTGGCTTTTTGATTTAGAAAGCAATCAAATAGAAGTAGTTATACACAAAGAATGCATTGTTCACTCGGCCATTGAATTAGTAGATGGCAGTATTATTGCCCAATTGGCTTTTCCTGATATGAAACTACCTATAGCGTATGCGCTATACAAACCACAGCGTTTGGAGTTTAAAAACTCAATATCTTTGGTTGATATAGGTAATTTGTCGTTTGAGAAACCTGATTTAGATAAATTTGAGCTTTTAGGTTTGGCTCAAGAAGCATTTAAGAAGAAGGACAAAAATTGTGGCTTGTTACTTAATGCAGCTGACGAAGTATGTGTCGAGTATTTTTTAAATGATAGGATAAAATTTACTGATATCCCTAAAATTATAAAAAAAATTGTATCGGACTTTGAAGATAACTTGCCAGAAAACATCTTTGAATTACAACACCAGACTCAAATAATAAAGTCAGAGACAGTAAAATTGATTGAAAGCTTAAGGAGGCTTTAATGTATATATTATATGGCATATTAGCTTTGGTTTTAATGATTATAATCCATGAATTTGGCCATTTTATTGTGGCTGTGTTAAGTGGTGTAAAAGTTGAGCGCTTTTCTATTGGTTTTGGACCAGTTTTATTTAAAAAACAAACTAAAATAACAGAGTTTGCAATATCTGCCATACCGCTTGGTGGTTATGTCAAAATGAAAGGTGAAGATCCAGAAAGTATTAATGAAAACGATAAAGAAGGTGCATTTTTTGCCCAACCTGTATACAAAAGAATGCTTATAGTTTTTGCTGGTCCTTTTTTTAATATACTATCTGCAGTACTATTTTTTGCAATTGCCTATACTATTGGAATACAAGCCCTATCGCCCCAAATAGGCAAAGTTTTAAAAGATTCGCCTGCTTATTTTGCTCACTTGCAACCAGGTGATAAGGTTATTAAGATAAATAACATAAATGTTGCTACATGGGAAGATATGTCAAAGATAATTAGAACGCATAGTGATTTAAATATAGTTATCCAACGGGATGGCAAAATAATATCTACCCACATAAAGCCAAAAACTGAAATCATCAAAAATGCACTTGGATATAAAGAAAAAATTAATGTTATAGGTATTTTACCCTCAGGCCAAACTACTATCATTAAGCATTCAATAGTTAAATCTCTCTACTTAGGTGTTAAACAAACCATTTATATTATTAAAATAACAATTGAAGGCATTATTAGGCTTATTGGGGGCTTTATACCATCTTCTGAAGTAGGTGGACCAATAATGATTGTTGATATTGCAAGCAAAGCAGCTCAGGCTGGCATGGGTGCTTTTTTGATATTTGCAAGCATTATTAGTATTAATTTGGGCCTTTTAAACTTATTTCCTATACCCGTTTTAGATGGTGGCCATTTGATGTTTTTTACCATAGAGGCAATTAGAAGAAAGCCTGTGAGCGAGAAGTTTCAAATCGTTGCTCAAAAAATTGGGATTGGCCTTTTGATTGCATTAATGGTTTTTGCTTTTTATAATGATATAAAGCGCATGTTTGTACCAAAAAGCTTGCCACCATCAAGTAAAGTGATTAACAAATGAGTTTTATTGA
>JAVRLY010000021.1:2641-20363 GCA_031960885.1 Desulfurella sp.
CCAGAAAAGGAAGTTGATGTTGCATTTGAGATTTTAGGCGCACTTGGTATTAGAAAAAAAGATTCAATAGAGTTTATTTCTTGCCCAACTTGTGGTAGAATAGAAATAGATTTAATAGAATTAACGAAGCAGGTAAAAGCACGGTTAGCTCACATTAAAAAACCAATAAAGGTGGCTATTATGGGATGCGTTGTAAATGCTTTGGGTGAAGCAAAAGAAGCAGATATTGCAATTGCTGGCGGCAGACATTTTGGTTTAATAATACAAAATGGTAAAATAGTGAAAAAAGTTAAAGAAGACAAACTACTTGATAGTTTTGTTGAGCAGGTAGAGGAGTATGTTGAAAAATTACCTTAAACTTTTTTGTGGTTCTTGCCTTGTGATTTTTGCTATTACTTCGTGTGCGAGTATGCAAACATCCCCTGTATCATACAATACAAAAGAAATAGATCTAAATGAATTTTCAAATACCAGTGATTATCATTACTTAATGGCTTATACGTATTTTTACAGTAATAACATTAAAGATGGTATAAAAGAGTATGAACTTTTTTTAAAAGATAACCCACAAAAGCAATTTTTTTCGGAGTTTGTTAATTTGCTTATTAGATTTCAAGATTTTGATAAAGCTCAAGAAGTTTTAAAGTCAGCTATAGAAAAATACCCAAGTGATAAAGAATTTTATTTGCTACTATCAGATATTTATGTACTTCAAAAACAATACCAAAAAGCTATAGATATACTTTTAAAGTCTAATATAAAAACATTTGATGTATATAAAAATATTGCATTATTGTATGCTCAAGAAGGCGATGTAAACAATGCCATAAATTATTTAATGCAAGCAAGGTCTTTTAGTGAACCAGGTGAAGTGTATTACTACATATCGCAGGTTTACTCTCAGTTTAACTTTAATGATAATGCACTTAAGTACCTCCAAATGTCGTATAACTACAAATATCCAAAAGCTTATATTACGCTTGCAGACATGTATGCCAAGCAAAGCGACTATGCAAAAGCTTTAAAGTACTACGAAGAATTTTTAAAACTTCCAAATGCTAACAAAGAAGAAAAAATTTACGTATATACAACACTAGCAAGCATATATTACTCAGTTGACAAAAACCTAAACAAAGCAATTGAGTATTATAAAAAAGCTTATGAGCTTGATAAATCGCAGTTAAATCTTGAAAGATTATCATATTTATTATTGCAAAATGGAAATTATCAAGAAGCGCTAAACCTACTAGTTTCAAACCCAGATGTTGAGCATTCTTCTACTTTAAAATATTTCCTTGGCGTTGCTTACTTTAACTTAAAAAATTATAAACAAGCTATGGTAGAATTATCTAGCGTTGATTTTGCCAGTGATTTATATACAGATGCACAAGCTAAAAAAGCACTGTGTTATTTAGAAATCAAAGAACCCAAAAAAGCCATAGAAACGATTCAAAAAGCTATTGAAATTAGCCCTAATGAAAACCTTTATAAAACATACTTTTACATATTAAACCAAGAAAAAGATTGGGATGGCCTTATTAATGCACTAAAAAAGTCGCTTGATGTAATGAAAGAGAAAGAAAAAATATACTTTTATATGGCCGATATTTATTATGATAAAAAACATGACAATCAAAAAGCAATACACTATTTAGATGAGGCTTTAAGAATTAATCCTAACGATCCAGAAGTGCTCAATTATTTGGGTTATCTATATATAAATGAAGATATAGATATTAAAGCTGGCATCGAGTTAGTTAAGAAAGCGCTAAAAATACAACCCAACAACGCGTATTATTTAGATAGCTTAGGGTGGGGCTATTTTAAAGAAAAAAGATTTAAACTGGCACTGTATTATTTGGAAAAAGCTAATAAATTATTAAAAAAGCCTGAAAATACCATTGCTTTGCATTTAGCAGAAGTTTATGATGTTTTAGGCTATAAAACTAAAGCAAAAAAGATAGTGCTTGAAGTGTTAAAAAATGAACCAGACAATCAAACTGCAAAAAAATTACTGGGTAAATTAAGATGAAATATTTACTTGTTTTGTGTTTGGTTTTGGTTTATAAGCTATCTTTAGCGTCAAGTATCTATGCTACAATTGAAGATGGGCAGGTTGTGTACAAAAATAGACCTACTTTTTTTAGAAATGTAATGGGTAGCTTTAATAATAATAAATCTTTAGTAATAAAACTTTTAAAAGAAGCTGCCCAAAAATACGATGTTAACGAAAAATTTGTTTTGGCTATTGCTATGGCAGAATCTGGATTAAACCACAATGCTGTTTCAAACAAAGGTGCTATTGGTGTTATGCAAATAATACCATCTACTGCATCGCTACTTAATATAAACCCAAACAATTTGGAGCAAAATATTGATGGTGGGGTGAAATATTTGAAATTTTTATTAAACAAATATGCTGGCAATTACGCTTTAGCAGCAGCAGCTTACAATAGTGGTCCAAATAATGTTGATAAATACAATGGGGTCCCGCCTTTTAGCGAAACTATTAACTATGTTAAAACTGTAATGGCATATTTTGATGGCTCAAGCCCCACTTTAGCATTAAATTATTCGAAAAATACTGATAAAAGCAATAAAAAACCATTAAAAATAGTTGAAAAAGATGGAGTTTTTACAAACATACCTAGTGTGTCATGGTAATTCATGCAAGTATACCAAATCTCTCATCTTTGATAAAAATAATTATGAGTTTCCTTTAATATTAATTGTTGAAAAATGCCATAGTAGTTTTATTGTAAAAATGATTTATTTAAACAAGATTTTTGTTAAAAGTTTATTTTTCGCCATATTAAAAAAAATAATGAACGTATTATATTGTTTTGTATTAATAATAATTGCCCAAGAGATTTTTTTTATAGTTCTAATAGCTCAACTTACATTAAAGAATTTTACATTGAGCGCTTTAATGCAAAGTACAATTAAAGCCTTTAATCAATTTATTTCATTGAGTTTTTTATATATAACAAGTTGTTACTACTTTGGCTTATATGAGCGATTAGAGCAATGGAGTTTTATTAATGACTAAACTAAAATATATGCTTTCTATGATAAAGTTTGAACATAGTATTTTTGCTTTGCCATTTGCATATATTGGTATGCTATTATCAAAGCATTATAATTTAACAATATTTATTTTAATAACAATTGCAATGGTTAGTGCGCGCAGTGTTGCTATGACATTAAACCGCATTATTGATTTTGAAATAGACAAACGCAACCCTCGTACACAAAATAGAGAATTACCACTTGGCAAGGTGAAGATAAAAGAAGCTTGGTTATTTACATTTTTTTTTCTGTTTGTGTTTGAGATAGTAGCTTATCTTTTAAATCCACTCGCTTTTAAATTATCATTTGTCGCTTTATTTTTTTTAATTACGTATTCATACACTAAAAGATTCACGTGGTTGTGTCATCTATATTTAGGCATTACAGACGCAATTGCTCCACTTGGAGGTTTTGTAGGTGCTGCTGGATATTTGGATACAAATATTTTTCTACTCGCTATCTTTGTTGCTTTTTGGATAGGTGGTTTTGATATTTTATATGCTTTGCAAGATTTAGAGTTCGATTTAAGAAACGGTGTTCATTCTATACCTGTAAAATTTGGGCCATTACTTGCAAGAATTTTTGCTGCTTTGTTTCATTTAATAGCGTTTGTTTTTTTACTTTTGACGATATATGTATATAAATTGAATTATATTGCTTATGCTGGTGCGATAGTAGTTTTTGGTTTGCTTATTATAGAACATTTGTTGGTAGACTCAAAAGATTTAAAGAAAATTAATATTGCTTTTTTCAATATAAATAGTTATATTAGTATAGTGCTAATTATTGTATTTTTATTAGGTAGGTTTTTAAATGTCTGATGATAGTTATAGACTAATTGATTCTTCTTTTATTGTTTATTATACAAAAATTACGCAAGCTCAATTACAAAAAGAAAAGGAAGAAATTTATAAAATAGATAGTCACGATGATAGCTTTAACTTTTTAATGGCACAAAATGGTATTGATGCTTCATTTGATAATTTAAATAAAGCATTTGTCATAATGATGAAAGAAATTGATACTAAATTAAACTATTTAATAACACTTTTGCGCGATGGTAAAGAAAAGGAGAAGTTTTTAAATTATAGCAAAACTTATGCGTGTAGTATTAGTGCGAGTGAGATTAATTTTATAAATCATGAGTCCTTACAAGTAGATGATTTAGTATCTGTTTCTTTTTTCTTACCAATTTCTTCTCATAATGAAATTAAAGCAATAGCAAAAATTACAGAGATTTTTCAGAAAAATGAAAACATATGTGTCAAAGCTAAATTTTTAGATATCAATAAAAAAAATCAGGAATTAATCATATACTATGGACTAGTTTTAGATAGAGAACGTCTAAAATCAAGACAGTTAGAACTATGAAACAAAACATTTTGGTCTATTTTCAGATATTGTTTGATATTGTTGTGTTTGCGTACCTGTTATGGCAGAAGTATATTAATTCCAAGTTAAATAATTCGTATACCTCTTTAATTGTATCTATTAAAGATTTGCTTAATACACAAAAAGATATGATAGATCTCGCCAATAAAAAAATCGAGTCTCAACAGGAAAGTTTAGTAAGGGTATTAGATGATGTACGTCAAAAAAATTCTGTATTAACAGAATTGATAAAAAGTGTTAAAATAAAAACTTTTGAAAATGACACAAAAGAACGAATATTGCAAATGTTTAAAGAAAGCTCATCAGTTGAAGAGATAGCTAATCAATTGGGTATTCCAAAAGGAGAAATAGATTTAATTCTTAAATTATACAAGGAGGGTGAATGAAAAAAATTGAAGCTATAATAAAACCTTTCAAACTTGATAATGTAAAAGAAAGTTTGAATGAAATTGGTATAAAGGGTATCACAATTAGTGAGGTAAAAGGATATGGTAGGCAGAAAGGGCATACAGAAATTTACAGAGGCGCAGAATATATTGTTGATTTTTTGCCAAAAATTAAAATTGAAGTAGTAGTAAGCGACAATTTGGTCGATGCTGTAATAGAAAAAATAATAGAAAACGCTAAGACAGGCAAGGTTGGAGATGGTAAAATCTTTGTTATACCAATAGAAGAAGCTATTAGGATAAGAACTGGCGAAAAGGGCGAAGATGCTGTTTAAATTCCAACAAAATGTACTTGACATTAAAATATTAAAGGCTACAATAATGATAAAATATTTTTTAGGAGGTATGTGGAATATGAATTCAAAAGGTATTAAGATTGCGTTGATGGCGGCATTTCTAGCGAGCAGTTTGACACTTGCATCTTGCCAAAAAAAGACGGCAACTAATGCAACAAATGCTACAAACACAACAAATGTAACTAACTCAACAAATGCAACAGCTCCAACAAATGCTACTAATGCAACAAGCACAACTAATGCAACAAATGCAACCAACGCAACAACTTCTACAAATGCTACAAAATCTAGCAGCAAAGAAATGAAAAAAGAAGCTGCACCAACTGCAACTAAATCATCTGCATCAAAATCAGCAAAACCAAAAGTTGAAGGTTGCTAGTTGGTTTATTGGGTGAGTATTTTTGCTCACCCAAATTTGATTTTTAATGCTATTAGATAGTGATTTTAATTATATTCTATCTTTAGTAGGCGCTAAGGCTATAGTTAAGGTTGGAAGTGTTTTAAAAAGAGGAGCTACTGCTTTTCCTGGGTATTTTGTTGAAAAGCTAAATCCTAATTTTTTAAAGTCTATTAGCGCTCAATTAAATAACTGTATTTTAGTTACAGGCACAAATGGTAAAACTACAACATCAAGATTAATTGTGCATCTTTTAACAAAAGAAAATAAATCCGTTTGTACTAATCATGCTGGGTCAAATTTAAAACGCGGTATAATTAGTTCAATTGTGTCTCATTTAACATTAAATAAAAAATTTTCTCAAAATTTTGATTACTTTGTTTTTGAATGCGATGAGTTTGCTCTAGAAAAAATCACTCAAGATTTAAATGTAAAATACATTGTCATGTTGAATTTATTTAGGGACCAATTAGATAGATACGGAGAGATTGACACAATAAGAAAACGTTGGAGTGCTTTAATAAGTAATAACAATAAAGTCCATTATATTGTTAATGCCGATGATCCATCGGTTTCTTCATTATTTTATCAAAAAAATTTAGAAGTCTCTTATTTTGGATTATCTGATTATAAAAAAAGTTCACAAAACGATTTAAAAGATATATTATTTTGCCCCATATGTGGTGCAGAACTAGAATATAATAAGTATTTTTTTTCTCATATCGGGGATTATTTTTGTACAAATTGTAATTTTAAGAGGCCAAACCCGGATTTAACTATAAAAATTATAGAAGGTTCAAGCCATCTAGAAATGAACTACCATAATAATAATTACTACCTCAATATGCCAATTAAGGGCGCATATAACGCATATAACATAGCAGCTTCATTGTTGGTTTGTGCTGATATGGGTTTTGAGGTAACTAGTTTATCAAATAATATATCCGATTTTAAAACTACTTTTGGCAGGTACGAGCAAATTAAATTTAAAAATAAGGATATTATTTTAATACTTGTTAAAAACCCTGTTGGCTTTATGCAAGCTTTGGAATCTAGCATCGACAATGATAAAAAAAATCTTGTGTTTATATTAAATGATAATGTAGCTGATGGAACAGATGTGTCATGGATTTGGGATGTAAATTTTGAGATATTAAAAAATAAAATTAATGAATTGATAATTGGTGGAAGTCGCATGTTTGATATGGCACTTAGAATAAAATATGCAGACATTGGTATTGATAATTTTGTTTTTTTTAATAGTTACAAAGAGCTTTTTTATAAAATAGAGTTTTCAAGTAACAATAAATTTTATATTTTTTTAACATACACTGCATTACTTGAGCTTAAAACGTATTTAAGTAAACAAGGTTTTAAAAATTTTTATGAGCAATGAAAAAATTTCTTTAGATATAACTTTTTTGTTTCCTTATACGATGAGTACATATGGTGATAGAGGTAATGTTTTAACTTTGCAAAAGCGTTGCGAATGGAGAGGTATTGATGTTAAAATTCACTATTGCGATATATACGATAACTTGAACAAGTCTGATATCTACTTTTGGGGGGGTGGGCAGGATAAGGCTCAGGAAATTGTTTCAAGCAGTTGTAATTTTAAAAAAGTTGATTTTTTAACAAAAGAAGTTGATGAAAATAAGGTATTTTTGCTTATTTGTGGTTCTTATCAATTAATGGGAAAACATTATATAGATTCTAACAATAAAAAAATCGATGGTTTTGGCATTTTAGACATATATACAAAAAGCTCTTCAAGGCGCATGATTGGAAATACGATTATTGAACTTAATAATAAATTATTAAATTTACATACAAAAACTGTTATAGGATTTGAAAATCATAGTGGGCGAACATTTTTAGGAAAAAATATAGAGCCTTTTGGGCATGTTAAATATGGTTTTGGTAATAACGGCATTGATAAAACAGAGGGGGCTATATATAAAAATGTTATTGGATGCTATCAACATGGTCCATTGTTGCCTAAGAATCCAAATTTGGCAGATTATATTATTTTAAAGGCAATAGAAAATAAATACGGACCAGGCATAAAAATTCACGTACTCGATGATACTTTAGAATATGCTGCTTGCAATGCAATGCTTAAGAAACTCAGAAGATAAATAAAAAAATATTATGTAATTAAAGGTTTTTTGGATATTTTGTAATCACTGATTCATAAGGAAAAACGTATAATAGCTATGCTTGACATTGCATAACATTTCATATAAAATGCGTTAAAATTTTTAGGGGGTGGATGGAAAAGATTAAAGAAGTTTATTAATCTACGAAAAAAATAAATTTATTTTAGGAGGGTTTATGTCAAAAGAGAAGATATTTTGGACAAAAGTAGATGAAGCACCTTATTTAGCGACGTTTTCTTTGCTTCCAGCTGTAGAAAAATTCCTACAGTCAGCTGGTATTAGCGTAGAGATTAAAGACATCTCAGTTGCAGGCAGGATACTTGCAAATTTTCCAGAGTATTTGAAAGAAAATCAGAGGGTTTCAGATGATTTGGCTGAGCTTGCTGAATTGGTAAAATTACCAGATACTAATGTTATAAAATTGCCTAATATCAGTGCTTCTGTTCCGCAATTGGTTGCCGCAATTAAAGAATTACAAAATAAGGGCTACAATGTGCCAGATTATCCAGAAGATCCCAAAACAGAAGAAGAAAAGAAAATAAAAGATATCTATTCAAAAGTATTAGGTAGTGCTGTAAACCCAGTATTAAGGGAAGGCAATAATATCAGAGCTATATCTAAGTCTGTAAAAGAAAGTGCCAAAAAGTTTCCTGACTCTATGGGTTTACCATTAAAGCCTTGGAGCAAAGACTCTAAAACACATGTTGTTCATATGAGTGGTGGTGATTTTTATGAACACGAAAAGTCAATCGTAGCTGACAAACCAAAGAAAGTAAAAATTGAATTTGTAGATAACTCTGGCAACTCAAAAGTTTTGAAAGAAGTTTCTTTACAAGAAGGCGAAGTTTTTGATGGTACCTTTATGGATGTAGAAGCTTTGCAAAAATTCTTTGGTGATCAAATAAACAAAACAAATCAAGAAGGTATACTTTGGTCTTTGCATCTTAAAGCAACGATGATGAAAGTGTCTGACCCTGTGATGTTTGGTTTTGCTGTAAAAGAGTATTACAAAGATATATTTAAGAAATATGAACAAACTTTCAAAGAAATTGGTGTCAATCCAAACAATGGTATAGCAGACGTGTACCAGAAAATTAAGAAATTACCAGAAGAAAAACAAAAAGAGATAGAGGCAGATATACAAGCAGTTTATAAAAAAAATCCGTCATTGTTTATGGTTGATTCAGACAAAGGTATTACTAATCTCCATATGCCAAATCTTGTAATAATTGATGCATCGCTGCCAACAATAGTTAGAGATGGCGGGAAAGCTTGGGGTCCAGATGGAAAGCTTAGCGATGTTAAAGTAGTGATACCAGATAGATGTTATGCAACAATGTACAAAGAAATTATTGAAGATTGCAAAAAAAATGGACAATTTGATAGAACAACAATGGGTTCTGTCACAAATATTGGTTTAATGGCAATGAAAGCTGAGGAATATGGTTCGCATGATAAAACATTCATGGCGCCACAAAATGGTACTTTCAAGTTAATTGATGAGAATAATCAAGTTTTAATGGAACATAATGTCAAACAAGGTGATATTTGGAGGGGTTGTCAAGTAAAAGATGCAGCTGTAAAAAATTGGGTTCAGATTGCAGTAGAGCAGGCAAGACTTACCAAAACATCAACTGTTTTCTGGCTTGATGAAAATAGAGCCCATGATGCACAATTAATTAAAAAAGTCAATAAGTACTTAAAAGATTATGATACAAATGGTTTAGACATTCGTATTTTAAAACCTCAAGAGGCAATGAGATTTACAGTAGAAAAAGTAAGGAAAGGCGAAAACGCTATTGCAGTAACTGGTAACGTGTTGAGAGATTACTTAACAGACCTTTTTCCAATCTTGGAAGTAGGTACAAGTGCAAAAGTTCTTTCTATTATACCGCTTCTTGCTGGTGGTAGGGTATCTGAGGCTGGTGCAGGTGGTTCAGCCCCAAAGCATGTCGAACAATTTATAGAACAAGGTCATCTAAGATGGGATTCAACAGCAGAATTTACCGCAATTACTACTGCTTTGAGATTCTTTGAAGAAAAATATCAAGACAAAAAAGCAAAAATTCTGGCTGATACTTCTGAGAATGCATTAACCAAACTTTTAGAAAACAAGCAATGGCCTGGTAGAAAACCTGGTGAATTGGATAATAGAGGGCAACATTACTATTTTGTGAAGTATTGGGCTGAAAGTTTATCATCACAAAGCGAAGACAAAGACTTGCAAGCTCAATTTTTAAAAATATCCAAAAAGCTTACAGAAAATGAATCAAAAATTATTGAAGAGTTTAAGTCAGCTGCTGGTAAACCTGCTAATATCAATGGATATTATTTTCCAGATGAGGATAAAGTTACCATTGAGATGAGACCAAGTAAAACATTTAATTCTATAATAGATTCAATCTAATTTTAAAAGGAGATGAAAGATGGCAGAAGAACGATTACCTGTTGTAGTTAATGAGTCTTTATGTACAGCTTGTGGTATATGTATTAAAGTATGCCCAAAAAATGTACTCGAGCTTGTGGAAGATTTACATGTTTGGACCGGTGCTATGTGTAAAGTGATGCGACCAGAGGATTGTATTAGGTGTAAGTTTTGTGAAAATGCTTGTCCTCATTTTGCAATTGATGTAGTTGATATTGGTTTTGAATTAACATTTAAAGATAGTAAAGGCAATGTTGTGACCAAATCTAAATAAAAGGGGGAAAAATGTCTAACGTAGAAATAGCAAATGGTAATGAGCTAGTTGCAGAAGCAGCAATTGCTGCAGGTTGTAGATTTTATGCAGGCTATCCTATAACGCCCTCAAGTGAAATCCCAGAGCATTTATCTAAGAGAATGCCCGAAGTTGGTGGCGTTTTTATGCAGTTTGAAGATGAAATTGCAAGTATTATAGCGGCAGTTGGGGCAAGTTATGCAGGTTATAAATCAATGACTGCTACAAGTGGTCCTGGTTTATCATTAAAACAAGAAGGCTTAGGTCTTGCGTGCATGATGGAATTGCCACTTGTCATAGTTGATGTTATGAGAGGTGGGCCTTCCACAGGTTTGCCAACGCGTGTTTCACAGTCGGATTATATGCAAGCACGCTGGGGTACACATGGAGATCATATGATTATTGCACTTGCTCCATCAACCCTTATAGAAACTTACACAGAAACAATCAGAGCATTCAATTTAGCAGAAAAGTATAGAACGCCTGTTTTATTATTAACAGACGCAGTCCTTGCGCACTTACACGGTAGAGTTGAGGTTCCAGATATTTCTAATTTCGAGATTATTGAAAGGACACAGCCAACTGTAGCACCAGAAGAATATTACCCATATGATGTTGAGCGCTTTGGCGTAGTTCCACCTTTGCCAAATAAAGAAAATTGGAAGAAGTACAAATTCCACATGACTGGTTTAAATAAAGATAAAACAGGTTTTCCTACAGTAGATGTAAAAAAAGTAGAAGATGATGAAGAGCGAATGATTAACAAAATAATGAATAATATAAAAGATATTGAGAGTTTTGAATATTACAAAGTTGACGATGCAGATTTGCTTGTTGTAGCATACGGTACTAATGCAACAGCAGCAAGGGTTGCAATAGATGAAGCTAGATCAAAAGGTCTAAAAGTCGGTATGTTTAGGCCTATCACTGTTTGGCCATTTCCAGAAACACAAATTTTTGATTTAAGTAAAAAATTTAAAAAAATATTAGTTAGTGAAATTAACTTGGGACAGATGCTTTATGAGGTTCAAAGAGCCGTAAAAGGAAATTCAGAAATATTTACAGTTTTACAAGCAGCTGGAGTTCCTATTAGGCCTCAGCAGATACTTTCAAAAATCGAGGAGGTAATCTAAATGAGTGTTGACTATTCAAAATATTTAAGAATGGATAAATTGCCACTATACTGGTGTCCGGGTTGTGGTAATGGTACCGTTTTAAAAGCTTTGATTACTGCTATTGATGAGCTTGGTTGGGACAACAATGATATAGCTATGGTATCGGGTATTGGATGTTCTGCAAGAGGTACTGGCTATGTTAATTTTCACACACTGCATACGCTTCACGGCAGGGCAATACCAGCTGCAACAGCTATAAAGATGTGTCATCCAGATATGCATGTTATAGTATTTTCAGGCGATGGTGATATGACAGCTATTGGAGGAAACCATTTTATACATGCTTGTAGAAGAAATATTGACATTACACTCATTGTTGTTGATAACTGGATTTATGGTATGACAGGTGGTCAATACTCGCCGCTAACCCCTACTGGCACAAAGGCGTCAACAATGCCAAGAGGTAATATTGATCCGACTTTTAATGTGGTAGAATTGGCAAAAGGTGCTGGTGCTACATTTGTAGCAAGGGGTTCAGTTGCAGAGCCTGTACCTTTAAAAAATTATATAAAGAAAGCATTGGAACATAAAGGCACAAGTGTTATTGATGCTATTTCTAACTGTCATATACAATGGGGCAGAAGAAATAAATTCGGTGATCCAGTAAAACTTGTTGATTATATAAAAAGTGTTACAATTAGCCAGGCAAAATCTGCAAAACTAAGCAATGAAGAGCTTGAGGGAAAATATATAACCGGTGTTTTTGTGGATGATTCAACAAAGAAAGAATACACACAAAGCTACAAAGAGCTTATTGAAAAAGCTCAAGCTAAGGCTTAAAGGAGATTAATATGGGATTGCATTATGAATTAAGATTCGTTGGAATAGGCGGGCAAGGCAATATGCTTGCTGGCACAATTATAGCAGAGACAGCAGTGTATTATGAAAATAAGTATGCTACTCAAGTTCCTACTTATACATCACAAGTTCGTGGTGGTCCAACAAAGGCTGATGTTATAATCTCGGATGAGCCTATACAGTTTGCAGAGGCAACAAACATAGATTTTTTACTTGCACTTGATCAAAAAACCTATGATATGTATAAAAAAGATTTAAAAAATGGCGCAATAGTGCTTGTAGATAGTGGTCTTGTCAATGTACCAGAAGAAGATCATAAGAAATGGGATATTTATGGTTATCCAATTGTTAAAACAGCAAAATACGATATAGGTAATGTAGTTACGGCAAACATCGTAGCTGTAGGTATGACAGTTGAATTAACTGGTATCTTTGATAAAGAAAATGTAAAGAAGGCTATAGCCGATAGAGTGCCAGCTGCTTTTTTAGACCTAAATATGAAAGCATATGAAACCGGCATTGAAATCGCTAAAAAATTAAAATCTGAAAAAGGAAAATAAAAACTTTTTTAAAGTTAAAAAGAAGGGTATTTATCCCTTCTTTTTTTATAAAAAAAGAGGAGGTGATATGAACCCAGAAATTTGGTTTACTGAAAAGTATGGAGATGATGCAGGTTTAACATTTAAAGTAAAAAAAATTTTGACTACACAGCAAAGCTCGTATCAAAGACTAGACATAATTGAAACATATAAGTATGGTAGATTAATGTTACTTGATGGTCTTGTCATGCTAACACAAAAAGATGAATTCGTTTATCATGAGATGATTACTGCACCTGCTGTTATGTCTTTAAAGAATAGAAAAAAAGCATTAATAATTGGTGGTGGGGATGGTGGTACTGCCAGAGAACTAACTAAGTATGATTTTGAAAAAATAATCGAAGTCGAGATAGATGAAGTTGTAGTAGAAAATTCAAAAAAGTTTTTAGATTTTACTGCATGTGGTTATAGTGATAAACGCGTTGAAGTAATAATAGGCGATGGTGTTGAGTTTGTAAAAAATACAAAAGAAAAATTTGATTTAGTTATTATAGATTCTACTGACCCATTTGGTGCTGCAGAAGGTCTTTTTAGCGGTCAATTTTACAGCGATGTATATAATATACTAAGCGACGATGGAATTGTCGTTGCACAAGCAGAGAATCCTTACTATAACCCAGATTGGTTTTTAAAATCAAGAAAAAATATGCAAAAAGCCTTTGGCTCAAATACGTTTAATTATTGCGCATTTATTCCAACATACCCATCTGGAATGTGGCTATTTTCTGTCGGTTATAAAAATATAGAATTACATAATTTTTTTAATGAAGAATTATATAAAAACGTATCTCATACATATAAATACTATAACGCTCAAATACATAAGGCTTGTTTTGCTTTGCCTCAATTTGTTTTAGAAATAATAAAATAATTATTTTTTATATAGAAGGTGATTAGTATGGAAAGAATATCTGTGCTTGGAACTGGTTACGTTGGTTTAGTTACTGGTAGCTGTTTTGCTTATTTGGGACATAAGGTTATTTGTCTTGATATAAACGAAGAAAAAATAAAAAAGCTTAAAAAAGGCGAGATTCCTATTTATGAACCACAATTAGATAGAATTTTAGCAGTAGCTGTAGAGTCTAACAATATTGAATTTACAACTGATTATGACTATGCTATTAAAAATTCTGATTTTATTTTTATAGCTGTTGGCACTCCATCTGCGCCTGATGGTTCAGCAGATTTGAGCTTTGTAAGTCAAGCGTTAAAGACAATTGCTTATTACATAACAGAAAATGACTTTAAGATTATCGTTAATAAATCAACTGTTCCTGTGGGGACGGGTAGGTGGGCTAGCGCCTTAGTTGCTGATGAGTTATTAAAAAAAGGAGTACGAGAACCAGAAAAACATTTTTGTGTTGTATCAAACCCAGAATTTTTGAGGGAAGGTAAAGCTGTAGAAGATTTTATGAACCCAGATAGAATTGTAATTGGAAGTGATAATAAAGACATTGCATTAAAAACTGCTTCACTTTACTCAACTCTAAATCCACCAATGATAATAACCAATCTTCCTACTGCTGAAATGATAAAGTATGCGTCAAATGCTTTTTTAGCAACAAAAATTTCTTTCATAAACGAAATGGCTAATTTAAGTGAAAAAATTGGTGCAGATATTGAAATAGTATCAAAAGGTATGGGTTTGGATAAACGCATAGGACCATATTTTTTGAAAGCAGGCTTAGGTTTTGGAGGCTCATGTTTTCCTAAAGATGTGAAAGCTTTAATACATACATCAAAGAAATACAGCATTGATCCTACCATTTTGGAAGCAGTAATAAAAGTTAACGAGCAACAAAAGATTAAGCCAATAGAAATACTTAAAAAAGCCAATGTAAATTTAGACAAAGCACGTGTTGCCTTGTGGGGTTTAGCTTTTAAACCAGACACAGATGATATAAGAGAAGCTGCTTCACTAAATATAATTAGTGAACTATTAAATTACAATGCAACCATCTATGCATATGACCCTATTGTCAAAGATATACCAATCAAGGATAAAAGAATAAATATTTTAAGCGATAAGTATAAAGCCTTAGAAAATGCAGATATACTAATTTTAGTCACAGAATGGGAAGAATTTAAAAATGTAGAGTTTAAGCGATTTAAAGATAAAATAGTAATAGATGGTCGAAATATTTGGGAAAAGAATATACTCAAAAAATACGCAAAAGCGTGTTTTAGTATTGGTAGATGAAAGAAAAACTCTATTATATTTGTTCTAATTGTGGTTTTAAAACAACAAAGTGGGCAGGCAAGTGTCCCAATTGTGGTCAGTGGAATACATTAAAACAAGAGCCTACAACGAAAGAAAAAAGTTCCAAGCTAAATATTGTCACATTAGATAAGCTTGATTCAACAGAAACGCTTTTTTTTAAAACTAACCAGAAATACATTGACGATTTTTTAGGCAATGGTTTAGTATGCGGCGGTGTTTATTTAATAGCTGGTTCTCCTGGCATTGGTAAATCTACTTTGCTTTTGCAACTTTCTAAGTATTTGATCGAAAATAACAATAAAGTTTTGTATGTTAGTGCAGAAGAATCTGCCAGTCAGCTAAGTTTGAAAGCTAAAAGGTTAAATAGCAAGATACCGGTTTGTGAATCAAATGATTTAGATGAAATAATACTTGCCATAAAGCAAGATTTTGATGTAATAGTTGTGGATTCCATACATACAATTCATTTTTCAGATATCGATTCATTTGCAGGCAGCATTAATCAGGTAAAATATTGTGCTTTAAGGCTAATTGAAACAGCAAAAGAACACAATAAAACATTAATTATTGTAAGCCATATAACAAAAGAAGGTGTTGTAGCTGGGCCAAAGGCACTTGAACATTTGGTAGATGCAGTTTTTTATCTAGAAAGCGATGATAAGTATGGCTATAGGCTGCTTAGAGCAACAAAGAATCGTTTTTCAAGCACAGAACCGGTAGTAATTTTCCAAATGACTCAAAGCGGCTTAAAAATTGTAGAAGACGCTTTTTTAACGTATATTGAAGATACAAAAGAAGCAGAAGGCAGAGCAATTGGCGCTATTTTGGAAGGTTCGTATTTGATGTTTATAGAGATTCAATCACTGTGCGTAAAAAGTCCATTTGGGATGCCACGAAGAACGAGTGTTGGTTTTGATTTAAACCGTTTAAATATGCTTTTGGCTGTAATAGAAAAACGCCTTGGTTTACCTATGTTTGAGTTTGATGTATATTTGAATGTTATTGGTGGATTTAAAATAAATAATACATTTGTAGACATGGCTGTTGTGGCTAGCATCATTTCATCTGTAAAAAGCATTGTCATTAAAAATGAAAATGTTTTCTTAGGCGAGATTGATTTATTGGGTAATGTTAGAAAAATTAAATTGCCGCACACACTCAAGCAAAAGATTAAAGATACAAATATTAAGTTATTTACATACGAGAACATGCCAAATATTAATAGTTTATTACAAATTATTGGGCAAGGTCATTGAAACTCTTTGCTAAAATTTGCATGTAAGTGTATGCACTAAAACCCCCAAACGCTACAGCAAGCCAGCCTGCATCAAATATTTCATCTTTACTAGCACCATTTTTTAAAGCTAAGTCTACACTGTATGTTATACACCATTTGCATTGTTTTTGGACAGATAAAGCTATAGATATCAACGCCTTAGTTTTTGTGTCTAACGAGTTACTTTTATATACGCTATCAATGAAATGTTTAAATGCAGCGCCTTGCTCTTTTGATACATTATCAATTTCATTAAAGTTGTGTTCCATATCCGCTATGAGGTCTTTTGCATTTTTTATGGTTTTTGGTTTCATGTATCCCCCTATTTGAAATATTTATCCCATTTTTTGTCAACTAAATCTTTAATTTCTTTAGGCATTTGTATGTCATCTGGCCACTCTCTCAAAAAACCTTCTGATTTAAGTTTTTTAGTCGCATCTATGCCCAATTTTGAGCCCATTTGAGCTAAATTTGATGCATGGTCTAAGACATCAATGGGTCCTTTTGTAAATATAATGTCCCTTTGAGGATCAATATTGTTACCAAGTCGCCAAATCACTTCAGAAATATTTTGAACATCTACGTTTTCATCAAAAACAACTATAATTTTGGTTAAACTCATCATCCCAAGCCCCCATAGTGCGTTTATAACTTTAAAAGCATGTCCGGGGAATTGTTTTTTGATTGATACAAAAGCGAAGTTATGAAATATGCCTTCAATTGGTAAGTTAATATCTACAATCTCTGGCAAGATTTTTTGAATAATGGGTAAAAATAAGCGTTCTGTAGCTTTTCCTAAATAAGCATCTTCCATTGGTGGTTTTCCAACTATTGTTGCCGGATAAATTGGATGTTTTTTTCTCGTTATGCGCACTATATGAAAAACGGGGTAATAATCTGCTAGAGAATAGTAACCTGTGTGATCACCAAATGGGCCTTCAAGTGCTAATTCGTTTGGGTCAACAAAACCTTCTAAAACAATTTCTGCGTTGGCTGGCACGTACAAATCGTCGTACAATGTGGATTTTACTAATTCAACACCATCTTTTCTCAAAAAAGACGCAAAAAGCATTTCGTCGATATCTTCTGGAAGAGGTGCTGTAGCAGAATAAATTGTAATAGGGTCAGCACCTATCGCCACACAAACGGGCATTTTTTGATTTTTTTCCTTGTAATA
>JAVRLY010000022.1:0-19694 GCA_031960885.1 Desulfurella sp.
ACCCGATGAATCTTAGGATTACAACAAAACTTAATGGGGAAATCAAGCAAGATTCAACAACAGCCCACATGATATTTGATGTGTTTGAACTTGTTTCTTTTATATCTAAAATTATGACGCTTTATAGTGGTGATTTAATTGCATCTGGAACGCCAAGCGGTGTAGGTCCTGTATCAGTTGGAGATGTTGTTGAAATAGAAATTGAAAATATAGGAAAATTAATAAATCCAGTAAAGGAGTAGGTTAATGTTTAAGTTGTCTAAAAGAATTGAGCAGTTGCCTCCATACCTTTTTTCTGAAATTGATAAATTAAAACAACAGGTAAAACAAAAAGGCATTGAGGTTATCGATTTAGGCATAGGCGATCCAGATATTCCAACACCTAAAGAAATTGTAGAAGTAGCACAAAAAGCATTAGAAAATCCTGCAAATCACCAATACCCATCGTATGAGGGCAGTCTGGAGTTTAGGCAGGCAGTTTCTTTGTGGTACAAAGACAGATTTAATGTGGATGTGGACGCAGAGAGTGAGTGTCTTGCATTAATTGGCTCAAAAGAAGGCATTGCACATTTACCATTTGCATTTATTGATAGTGGTGATTACTCGCTTGTGCCAGATCCAGGGTACCCAGTTTATGCCACATCAACAATGTTTGCAGGCGGTATGGTCTACAAAATGCCTTTGCTAAAAGAAAACGCTTTTTTGCCAGATTTGGATTCAATTGACAAAAGTGTATTAAATAAAACAAAATTGATGTTTATTAATTACCCAAATAACCCAACAAGTGCAATTGCAACAAAAGAGTTTTACAATAATGTTGTAGAACTTGCTTTGAAGTACGGGTTTTTAGTTGTGTCTGATAATGCATATTCAGAAATATACTATGATAACTATAAACCTATGAGTTTTTTAGAAGTTGATGGGGCTAAAGAGGTTGGCATTGAATTGCACTCTTTTTCTAAAACTTTTAATATGACAGGTTGGAGAATAGGTTTTGCTGTGGGAAACAAAGAAGCTATATTCGGTCTTGGCAAAATAAAGACAAATGTAGATTCAGGCGTGTTTGGAGCATTGCAGCAAGCAGGCATTTTTGCACTCAACAATTATAAAAGGCTAAATGAACCAATTAGGAAGGTATTTCAAGCGCGCAAAGACCAAATGGCTCAAGCTTTGAGAAAAGCAAATTTTGAGTTTGAAGAGCCACTTGCTACGTTTTACTTTTGGGTAAAAGTTAAAGAAGGTTATGCGTCAAAAGACTTTGCAAAAAAGTTATTAGAAGAAAAAGGCATTGTGGTAACGCCGGGTGTAGGATTTGGTGAGTATGGTGAAGGCTATTTTAGAATTAGTATTACAAATCCACACATACAAAAAGCAGTTGATGCTATAACATCCCTATGAAATATACAAGTGTTTTTTTAGGTTTAGGTTCAAATGTCGGAGATAGGAAAAAAAATATACAAACTGCCATTGATTATATAAGTACAAATAGTAAAATAAACATATTAAAACTCTCAAGTATTTATGAGAGTCCGCCATGGGGTTACAAGAATCAAGAAAACTTTTACAACCAAGTCATTGAGATTGAAACTCAACTTGAGCCTTACGAGTTATTGGTATTTATTAAATCTATTGAAAAAAAAATGGGCAGGCAAACAACTATCAAATGGGGCCCACGCAATATTGACATTGACATTTTGATTTTTGATGATATCATAATAAAAGGAGATTTTTTGAATATACCGCATAGGTATTTGCTTAAAAGGTGTTTTTGGCTTGTTGGGTTGTGGGAAATCGATAAGCATTTAAACATCTTAGGTGAGAGTGTACATTTATTGCTTGAGCGCGAAGTAAGTCGCGACTCAGTAAAAATTATTTGTTAAGAGGATTTATTTGTTAAATAGCACAAAGACTCCGAAAAGGAGCTTTAAGCGTGCATAAAAAAAATTCAGGCCCCAAATGCTTTTATTTAATAGATGCGTTTGGGGTTTTTTATTTTATGGAGGTAGTATATGAAAATGACAGTACCAAAGTTTGTTAGTATGAAATCTAAAGAAAAGATAACGATGATTACAGCCTATGATTATACACAAGCAAAAATTGCTGATGAGGCAGGCATTGATTCAATTTTAGTTGGAGATTCGCTAAGTATGGTAATGCAGGGGAATAATTCTACAATACCTGTTAGTTTAGAAGAGATGATATATCATGGAAAAATTGCAAGAAAAGGCGTTAAAGATGCATTGTTGATTGTTGATATGCCGTTTGCAAGTTATCAAGTCTCAGTAGAACAAGCATTGGCAAATGCAAGTAGAGTTATGAAAGAAACATTGTGTGATGCAGTAAAGTTAGAAGGTGGAGAAGAGTTTGCGCAAGTAGTACACAAATTGGTTTTATCTGGCATACCAGTGATTGGCCATTTGGGCCTTACGCCTCAGTCAATAAATCTTTTTGGTTCCTACAGCGTTCGGGCAAAGACACAAGAGCAAGCAAAAAAACTGCTTGAAGACGCAATAGCATTAGAGCAAGCAGGTGCATTTGCAATTGTGTTAGAAGCTATCCCATTAAACCTTGCAAAACAAATTACGCATGAGCTTAGCATTCCAACAATTGGTATTGGCGCAGGCGTTTATTGCGATGGGCAAGTGCTTGTGTTTCATGACATGCTTGGTCTTTTTGATGATTTTAAACCTAAATTTGTTAAAAGGTACGCTCATTTAAAAGAGGATGCGATAAAAGGTATTAAAGATTACATTAAAGAAGTAAAAAATGAAGAATTTCCCACAACGGAGTTTTCCTATGAGTAGAGTGGTTACATCGATTAATGAAATGAAAGAGATTTCTAAAGAAGCACTTTTGGCAAAAAAAAGCATAGGTTTTGTTCCTACAATGGGTTATTTGCATAATGGACACATGTCTTTAATAAAAAGAGCTAGACAAGAAAACGATATTGTTGTAGTCAGTATTTTTGTAAATCCTTTGCAATTTGCCCCAAACGAAGATTTTAATACGTATCCTAGAGATTTTGAGGAAGACAGAAATTTATGTGAACAAAGTGGAGTTGATGTAATATTTTATCCAAGTTATGAACATATGTACGCACAAAATTATCAAACATTTGTTGAAGTGACTGGCTTGAGTAAACCACTGGAAGGAACATCTAGGCCTACGCATTTTAAAGGAGTGACAACGGTAGTTTTAAAATTGTTTAATATTGTAAAGCCTACAAGAGCATATTTTGGAAAAAAAGATGCGCAACAGCTTATTATAATAAAAAAAATGGTTGAAGATTTAAACCTTGATGTAGAAATTATACCGTGTGAAATTCAAAGGGATGTTGATGGTTTGGCTTTAAGCTCAAGAAATGTTTATCTAAATCAATTAGAACGCGCTCAGGCAGTTTGTCTTAAAAAAGCGCTAGATAAAGCCCAAGAATTGATAGACGCAAAAATTTACGATTCAAAAACAATTATTCAAAGTATGAAAGATGTAATAAATGCTCATGATTTAGCTCGTATTGATTATATTAGTATAAACTCAACAGATTGTCTTAGTGAATTAAGTGAAGTGGTTTTGGGAAAAACATTAATATCATTGGCAGTTTTTTTTGGAAAAACAAGATTAATAGATAATATATGGGTTTAGTAGGAGGTTATAATGCTTAGAAATATGTTAATTGGGAAAATACATAGAGCTACAGTAACACAAGCAGATTTACATTATATTGGAAGTATTACGATTGACGAAGATTTAATGGAAGCTGCAAATATGAAAGAGTATGAGTATGTGCATATATGGAATATAGATAATGGTGAGCGCTTTCAAACGTACACAATTAAGGGTAAAAGAGGCTCTGGCGTTATTTGCCTAAATGGTGCAGCAGCAAGAAAAGTCGCAGTAGGTGATAAGGTTATTATTGCTGCATTTGGGTTAGTAGATGATAAAGAAGCAGAAAATGTTGTACCAAAGGTTGTAATTGTAGATAAAGATAATAAAATTGCAGAAAAATACGAAGGCGTTTAGTACGCTTAATATAAAAAAATTATAAAAGTCAATTATAAAATTAAAGTAGGTAATATAGCTTAATATTTTCTTGACATTGTTTTTACTTTTAATTAACATAAAGCTAAAATAGAATTTTTGCATGTAAGTGAAAAATGTTTTGAAAGGTTGGCTTTTGATGCAGTTTAAAAGTATTTTTTTGTTTGGAGTTTGAACAATTATTGACAACAAAAGTTTATAAAAATATGTTAAAGGAGGTGATTTATGGCACTTATGAATTTAAGCAGATTTATACTTGAAGAGCAAAGGCGATTTAGTGAAGCAACGGGAGATTTTACGATGATATTGGAACAAATTGCATTTGCTTCGAAAATTATAGCACGGGAAGTTAATAAAGCTGGTTTAGTTAACATATTAGGTAGTCTTGATACACAAAATATTTTTGGCGAAACCCAACAAAAACTCGATGTATTTGCTAATCAAAAAATGATAGAAGCACTTGACCACATAGGTAAAGTATGCGTTATGGCTTCCGAAGAGGTTGAAACGCCTATTGAAATACCAGATCATTACCAAAAAGGCAAATACGTGGTTGTATTTGACCCTTTGGATGGTTCTTCAAATATAGATGTAAATGTTAGTATTGGTACGATTTTTGGTATATTTAAAAAGAAGGAAGAGGAGTGTTCACTTGACGAAAGCCTATTGCAAAAGGGTAGAGATTTGATTGCAGCAGGTTATGTAGTTTATGGTTCATCCACAATGTTTGTATATTGTGCGGGTGGAACTGTAAATGGTTTTACACTTGACCCAAGTGTTGGAGAGTTTTTATTATCACATCCCAATATTAAAATTCCACCAAAAGGCAATATTTATAGTGTTAATGAGGCAAATTTCAACAAATGGAATGAAAATATCCGAAACTACATAGGTGCTTTAAAAAATGAGGGCTATACATCACGCTATATTGGCTCATTGGTATCAGATTTTCACAGAAATCTATTAAAAGGTGGTATATTTCTATATCCAGCTGATGAAAAAAATAAAAAGGGAAAACTGAGATTATTGTATGAAGCTTTCCCGTTATCTTTTATCGTGGAACATGCAGGTGGAGCATCTATTGATGGTAATATAGATATTCTTGATAAAGTTCCACAGACGTTGCATGATAGGACGCCACTTGTTATAGGTTCAAAATATGAAGTTGAATTATTTAAAAAAATGGTGACTAAATAGTATCATTCAGAAATTTTTCAAACAAGTGTAAGTCTTCTTTAGTATCTATACCAATAAAATGTTTTGATGTTTTAAGGACGCCGATTTTGATTGAGTACTCTAAAGCTCTAAGTTGCTCTAATTTTTCGGCTTGTTCTAATTGTGTAGGTTTTTGGCTATGCAAAAATAGTAATGTTTCTTTAGTGTAAATATATATACCAATGTGTTTTAAGTAATTGTGGTATGGATTTGCATCGAAAGGTATTTTTGAGCGAGAAAAGTACATTGCAAAACTATTTTTGTCGGTTACAACTTTAACATCGTTTATATTATTGGCACAATCGGCGCAAGGTGTTGCTAGTGTTGCCATTTTAAGCTTTCTTGAGATAAAAAAATCTATTAATTCATCTATTGTATTGCCATCTATTAGAGGTTCATCACCTTGCACATTAACAATTACATCATAATGTTGATTTTTAACAAAATGTGCAATCCTATCTGTGCCACTATTAAAATCTCCTTCTACGAGGTAAACTTTACCACCGATTTTTTCTATAGTTTGCTTTATTTCTGTAGAATCACAAAGTACTGCGCACATGTGAGCTTTTTTAGATTGCCTAGCACCCATGTATGTCCACTCGATAATTGTTTTTCCTTTTACATTTGCAAGAAGTTTTTTAGGAAAACGAGTGGAATTTAGCCTTGCTGGTATTAATATAGCAATATTCATAGATAATCCTTTAATTCTTCAAGTTTCACGCTTGATGTACCGCGTTTGCCAACAACAATAGAGGCTGCTATGCTTGCTAATTTGACCGCTTTTGTTGGTTCAAAACCCAAAGCAAAACACATAGTAGATACAGCAATTACTGTGTCACCAGCGCCAGTTACATCATAGACTTCTTTTGCTAAAGCTTGTTCATGATAAATAAGCCCATCATTTGAAAATAATGTCATACCATTTTCACCTTGAGTTATAAGCAAATATTTGCATTTAGTTTTTTTCATAATAACACTAGCTGCTTTTTTTAAATCATTTTCATTTTGTATCGCAATTTTGCTCATATCTTGAGTTTCTTTCACATTTGGCGTTATTAAGTCAACATTTTTGTACATCTTTGTATGATTTACTTTTGGGTCAACACTTATAAATTTACTAAATTTATCGCTTAGTTCTTGAATTAAATCAGCTGAAATCATACCTTTACCATAATCTGAGATAATAATTGCATCGGTATTTTCAAAATCTATTGATTTTAATATCTCAGTTTTAGTCTTTGAATCCATTGCCTGCTTGTGCTCTCTATCAACTCTAACAATTTGCTGAGAGTGCGCCACGATACGTGTTTTTTTTGTTGTTATGCGGTTTGTTTCAATGAGCTTTGCTTTAATATTTGCATTTTCGCAGAGTTTTTTAAAAATATTTGCAGATTCATCTTTGCCTATGCAGCCAACTAAGTATACATCTGCACTTAAATCTTTTAAATTTTTTGCTACATTTGCTGCGCCACCTAAATAAAATTTTTCATCTTTAACATTTAAAATAGGTACGGGCGCTTCGGGAGAAATTCTATCCACATTTCCAAATATATAGTGATCAAGCATAACATCGCCAATTACAGCAATTTTTAAATTATTTATTTTTCCTATCATTTTAGCCCCTTTGCATGCGTAAAAATTCAATCTGTTTTTTTAAACAGAACTTAATTAAAATATCTCTATCTTTTTGGTTTAATTCTTCAAAACGTATACCATAATGAAAAGTAGATTTATCGATTTCTTGCCTACGTACAATGGTAGCATTTAAGTTAAATGTTTTATTTTCTAAAACAAATTCAATACTTATAATTTTATTTAACTCAAGAAACTGATTTAATGATATTTTTGCACCAGATGCGCTTAAATTTAATATACTTGTCTGGATTGTTTCTAATTTTCCATTTTTATCATATAAATAGCATTTTGCATTTATTAATACATCTACCCTGAAATTTTCTCTAAAGTCATATTTGTAAAATTCTGTTGGTTTACTTATTTTGTAAAGTGTTTTATTACTATCTTTGATAATTTGCAAGATTTTAGTATCAAAGCTAACTCGTATATTTTTTTTAGATATGCAACTTACTGATATTGTATCACCAATTTTTGCAAAACCAACACGGCCCAAACTATCCGTTGGAAGCAGTATTAAAAAACCGTCTGCAACTTCATCGTATACGAATGAATAGTAAATGCCTTTGTAATCACCATTTGGTATTTCAACATTTATATTTTGGCCTAAATCTATAATTTCTCTTATGTTTTTAACAAAAATCTTTTCTCTTTCCATAATTTTTACGATAAAATTTCGTAAAGTCTAGCTTTAATTAAATCAATAAATTTACTTTCATAAACTTTTTTAAGTCCCGAAGATAAAACATAAAATGTATCCACAGCTATTTCACCTTTGGTGTCTATAATAATTGAACCAATAAAAATTTCTAGGTCTTTAAATACTTTTGTAATGTTATATAAAAGACCTAATTTGTCTGGCGCATGAATTCTTATTACGGTGTATATATCGCTTTGATTATTATCTACTTCTACTTCAATATGTTTAATAGACATTTCAAGCTTTGTTTTTTCTAATCTATTTAAAAATTTATTTGCATTTTTGCGTGCGCATTCGTCTAAAAACGTTTCATCTTCTTCTGATTTTTTAAAAATTTCGCTAATATGTTTTTCATCTAAATTTTTATTTTTAGTTGTAAAAGCGACGATTATATTGTTTTTATCCAAAGTGTAAGTTTTGCCTAAGATGATGCTTGCATTGGCGCAAAGCATAATACCTGCAATCTTGTTTATAAGCCCTATTTTTTCTTTGGCAAAAACAAATAATCTTGCATACAAGTCTTTTTGCTCGATAAAAAATTTTGTATTTTTATTTGGACCTGAGAATTTTTTAAAAAGTTGCAATATTGTTTGCTCATCCATGTCAGATATTAAATTATTTGGTATGTGATTGAGGAAATCTATCATTTCTTTTTCTTGAATTTGTCTTGCTATGCTTCTTTTCTTTTTTTGAGCATCCATAAGAATAACATCATTTTGGTCTTTCTTCTCAAGTTTTAATATGACTTTCATATATAATGTTTCAAGCAGTTGCTCTTTCCACTTATTCCAGACATTATCATTGACTGCATTCATATCTGCATAAGTAAGCAAGACAAGTAAATTAAACATTCGTTTATCTTTAACAATATTTAGTACATTAAATACTGTTTTAGCATCATCAATGTCTTGATACGAAATAACACGGTTTATTAACAAATGATGTTTTATTAAGAAGTAAAGGTCTTGTTTTAACTGTTCTCCCAAACCAAATTTATCCGATATACTAAGCGACATCGAAGCGCCTAAAATTTCATGTTGTTGTTTTTTTAATTTTCCTATATCGTGTAATAATACTGCAAATCTAATAAGAAACAGATCTCTTTCATTAAGTGACAAGAGAATGTGTTTAAGTCTCATAATAAAAGGACTATCTGTTTTTTTTTCAAATAGATCGTCTAAGAAGTATAATGCTTGCAATGAATGTTCATCTACTGTGTATTTATGATACATACTGTATTCACTCAAACAATATATTTTGCCAAATTCAGGGATTAATTTATTTAATAAGTTTGATTTATGCATTTGATAAATTTGTTTGTAAATAGGCTTTGGGTAAGAAAATATCATTCTAAATAATTTAAGATCTATATCTTCATTTTTTTGATTTGAAAAGTTTATCATATTTATGGAGTGAATTGTTTCAAAAGATAACAATAAATTATATCTAACGCTGTAATAAAACAGTGTCAAGATGCTACTTAAATTTAAATTACCAACAAACTCTATATAATTATTTATTACTTTAGTTTTATTGTCTATTTCAAAAATTATAGGATTTTTATTTGTATTTATATATATAAATGCTTTGTTGATAAGTTTTTCACAGATATCTTGCATTTTTCTTGCATAATAATAGTATTTTCGCATTAGTCTTTCTTGAGCGCTAAAGTAAGAAGAAGGGTAAATTATCATCTCATTTGCAATATTTTCTCTTAAATTAACGTATAGGATATCATTTTTACCTTTTGATACAAAATGCATTGCGTTTCTTAGTCGCCATAAAAAATATAATGCAGAAGTAAGTGTTTCATAATCAAAATCTGTCATTAAATTTTGCTTTTTTATATCCAAAGCATTCTTTGTGTTAAAAATTGATTTGTATATCCATACCACGCTATGATAGTCTCTAAGTCCACCAACACCCTCTTTAATGTTTGGCTCTAGAACAAACACAGTGTTGCCATACTTTGCGTGGCGTTTTTCGTAAGATTCGATTTTAGATTTGACATATAAAATCCTATCTGTATCTATTATTTTTTTTAGCACACATTCATAGTGTGAAAAAAGTTTCTGATCACCGCATATATATTTACTATCCATTAAAGATGTTTTGATTGTATCATCTTGAAGGGATAGCCTATAGCAATCTTTTAAAGTTCTAACTATTACAGATGTATCATAGTTCAATTTGTACAGCAAATCTGACAAATTTTTTGATAATTCTTCTATGGATTTATCGAGTTTAGTATAAAGTATCATTAAATCTATGTCAGAATAAGGGTTTAGTTGATTTCTGCCATAGCCGCCCAGTGCTACTATGCACGTATGAGAGTTATTAGCAAAGTTTTTATAAAACTCTTGTATCAGTCCATCTACCCATTTTGAATGTATTTTTAATAAACTTCTACCGCTTTTTGTTTTTCTGTTTAATGCTCTGAGTTGTTCAAATAAAACTTCTTTTTGGTTTAATTTAGTATTTATAAACTCCAAAAAGTTCATACATTTGACCTTATAAAATGTTGAGCTTCTTCTAGGTTGTTTACAATGACATCTGCTTCGCTAAAATCTTTATCAAAAATTGATTCACCGCGCTTAATTAAAATAAATAACATTCCAGCTTTTTTTGAGCCTATATCTCGTTTTATACTATCGCCAATGTAAACACTTTCGCTAGCTTTTGCATTGTGCTTATCAAGTGCTATTTTAAAAATTCTTTCATCTGGTTTTCTAAAACCAAGAATGCTTGAATGTGTAATGCTAGAAAAGTAGCCATCAAGCGATAATATATTAATTTCTTTATGCAGAAAGTCTGTTTGAGCATCTGATATCAAACCAAGTTTAAAGTCTTTTTTTAAGCTTGAAAGCACCATATGCACGTCATCAAAAACTTTAAACTCAACGATACTTAAGCTTCTATATATTTTCATTGTAAAATCTAAAATATAATCACATGCGTTGTATCCGAAACTGGAAATTGTTTCACAAAATGCTTTTTTAATATCAACATCTGGATATTTTTCTATCGAAATGAGCAATTGACGTTTAATATTTTCTTCAAATTTTATTTGAAAAGACTCGCTTTCAACTTTAATACCTTCATAATTGAGATATTTTGATAAATTGTGGAATATTTCTGGTTTATAATCATCTGTTTTAATGTCGATAAGGGTTCCATATAAATCGAAAAAAATGTTTTTGTATTTCATGTTAACAACGAATACGCTTTTTCAACAAGCAAAATTCTATAATTATACTCAAGATACCAATTGCGTGCTATCCTAAACAAACCTAATGCAACAAAAGTTTTTAAATTGTTTTCAATATAGCTAAGATTTTTTTCTGATAAAACACTGTATTGAGATAGAAAATAAGATATATATAAAGAAGCATCCTCCTCTTTTAAGCCAAATAACATAAAATGGTGTTTTAGTTCTGCAACAATAAAACCTAAATCTAATTCATAAGAAGCTATTTTGGATTTTTCCATATCAATTGCATAAATAGAGCCTTTTGCATAAATAAAATTTGTTGTGGTAGCATCGCCATGTATATTTGTGGCGCTACTTGTGAGTTTAGAGAATTTGTTATTACAGGCGTGCTTGATTTCAAGTAATTGATGTTTGCTTATTAAATTGTCTTTGTATAGAGTATGCAATATTTTAGAGCAATAGTTTTTTTCTACCGATAAATCGTAATTTTCTATTGTGAAACCTTTATGTATGCAACTTAAAAGCCAAGCAAGCAAATATAGCTTGTTTTGAAGTTTTTCTTTTTTATTATTTTGTATTGCAGCTTTTATGTAGTAATCTAAAGTTTTGCCTTTTATATATGGTTCAACTAAAGCACAATTGACATCTACTAAATAACAATATGGGTTAATAACTTGTATTTTTTTGTTTGAGCATATTTGGAAGTGCTTAAGCCTATTAAATTCCCACAAAAGTTGTTTTTCAGATATTTTTTTATTTCGTGAGCTAGATCTTCCAAAAAATTTAACAACAAAAGAAGTGCCATCAAAGTTTGATGTATATTTATAAACATTTGTTTTTGCACTGGAAAATGACTGAACTAAATAAAAATCTGTTGGAATAAAATTGTGTAGTTTTAGCTCCTTCATTTTGTTTAAATAAAAAAACAACGGGTCATCTTTTTTTAAAATTCCAATGAATTGTTCGCTCATTCAAGCTCTTCTAAAATATCGTTTGATATATCAAAGTTTGCATATACATTTGATACATCGTCATCGTCTTCTAAGGCATCCATGAGTTTTAACATACTTTTGGCCTCTTCTTTTTCAAGTTTAACAGTTGTTTGTGGCAACAGTGTTAATTCAGCACTTTCAATATTGAAACCAACTTTTTCTAATTGTGATTTTATGTTCATTAAATCTTTAGGTTCTGTAATTATTTCGTAAATATCATCTTCTTCGTTATACTTTACATCTTTAACTCCAAGCTCAAGTGCAGTTTCGATCATTTCTTCTTCGCTTTTAGCAGATTTCAAAGTAATGTAGCCTACATTATCAAACATCCATGATACGCAACCAATTTCGCCAAGACTGCCGCCATGTTTGCTCAATATATGTCTAATATTTGATGTTGTGCGTTGTTTGTTATCTGTTGTGGCTTTTATTATCATTGCAACACCGAATGGGCCGTAACCCTCATACAAAATTTCTTCAAAAGATTCGCCAGATAGTTCACCGGCACCTTTTAAAATAGCTTTTTCAATATTTTGTTTAGGCATGTTTGCTTCTTTTGCTCGATCCATGGCTAATCTTAGTCTTGGGTTTGATTCTACATCTTTTCCGCCAAGTCTAGCCGCTATAGTAAGTTCTTTAATAATTTTTGTAAACATTGCGCCGCGTTTACTATCTTCCTTGGCTTTTTTGTGTTTAATTGTGCTCCATTTATTATGACCTGACATAAAAACTCCTTCCTAAATCACAATTTTGCTACTGTTAATCCCGTTTGTTTTTGATATTTACCGCCTTTGTCGGCATAACTTGTTTGACAAACCATATCTGCTTTTAAAAATATTACCTGTGCTATACCTTCATTAGCATATATTTTAGCTGGCAAAGGTGTAGTATTAGATATCTCAATCGTAACATATCCTTCCCATTCGGGCTCAAATGGCGTTACATTAACAATTATGCCGCATCGTGCGTAAGTGGATTTGCCTACGCAAATAGTTAATATGTCTCTTGGTATTCTAAAATACTCAACGCTTCTTGCCAGCACAAAGCTATTTGGCGGTATAATACATACATCGCCTATAAAATCTACATAGCTTTTTTCGTCAAAGTTTTTGGGGTCTACTATGCTGTTATTCACATTTGTAAATATCTTAAACTCATTTGCAATACGCATATCATATCCATAACTGGATACGCCATATGATATTACTTTTTTGCCGTTTATTGTTTTTACCTGTCCTTCTACAAAAGGCTCTATCATACCTTGATTGGCTCTTTGTATAATTTCTACATCGCTTAAAATTGACATAAATTACGGTCCTTCTTTTTTTATAATTTTTCCAACAAAATGGAGCAATAACCATTTCTTTTCTTTTTTAAATTCTTCTTCATCTTCAAATTTGAGCTTATTCATATCATTTTTATCAAGAACTATGTTGTTTCGTTGCAAAGCTTTTTCCAGTATCAAAATGTACTCTGCGATTTCTTCTAATTCTTCTACTACAGTCCATCTTGGCGCTTTTTCCAATATCATATTTATCGAATCAACCACGTCTTGTTCTGTGGGTTCTTTTACTGGCTCTAGGCCTTCATCAAAAATATTCATCAAACCTCCATGTGTTTTTTTATTAAATTTGCAATTTCATAATCTAATCTCATTATATGCAAACCATCTATATATGGCAATAAATTGCTAATATTTCGAAATAATTCTTCTAAGAAATCCAAAGCTATTAGCCTTGAATCTTCTTTTGAAGCATTTTCAAATCTTGATATTAATGATTGTGGTATGTCAATGCCTTTTACAAAACTATTTAGATACAACGCACTTTTATAGCTTAAGATAGGCATAATTCCAATAAGCTTGTAAATATTGATTTGATTTGTAGCTTCTAAAAATCTTTCTAGATCAAATTTTGAGAATATAGGTTGAGTAATAACAAATTTTGCACCTATTTCAACTTTTCTTTTGATTCTTTTTTTAATGGAGTAAATAGAGTTTTGTTTTGGTATAGCGCTTGCACACCCAATAAAAAAATTTGTATTAAATTGTTCATTAATGACCCCAATTAACTCAATGAGCTCAAATACATTAATTTTGTATATGCTATTAGAATTTTTATCTGGATCGCCTGTTATGGCTAAAATGTTTTTGAGACCCAAAGCGCTTGCTCCAAGCAAATCTGAGATAAGCGCAATTTTATTTTTATCTCTGCAAGTTAGGTTAAAAATAGGTTCACCAATGTCTTTTATAAAACTCGAGGCTACAATAGAATTCATTCGAGGTTTTGCCATTGGAGAATCTGTTACATTTATAGCATCAACAATACCTTTGAATTTTTCAAGCTCAGCGATATGTTTTGATATATCTGTGTCTTTTGGTGGATTAAATTCTATGGTTAATAGCTTTTTTTTTCCAATAAACGATGCAAAACTCATAACTGTGAAATATTACAATTTTAGTTATAAATTTTCAAGTTTTATATATAAACATAGAAAAGGCGTGAAAAAGTTTATGAGGGGGGCACCTTTTCACGCCTTAAAGAGGGGGAAACCAAGCTAAAAACAATATAGGGCTTTATAAAAAAAAGTCAAGCTAAATTTGAGCTTTTTTAGAGGTTCTTTTTATTTGAAAAATCTAATAGTATTTGTTATATTTAAAAGCGTGTTAATTTTTTTGGAGGTCAAATGTTTGAAGTAAAAGTTGAAAAAGTTAAACCATCTAAAAGGAAGATGTTTGTAAAAGTTCCAATAGAAAAAGTCCAAAAGGCGAAAGAAAACATTGTAAATTATCTTAGAAAAACTGCAAATATTAAAGGTTTTAGAAAGGGTAAAATACCAAAAGAAATAATTCTTAAGCAATATGGCAAAGATATTGATGAAGATGTAAAAAGGGATTTGTTAGAAGAAGGTTATCGTTTTTGTATTTCAGAAAATAATCTTTCTGTCGTTTCAGAACCAGTTTTTTTAAATGTTCAAGATTTTAATGACGAAGGGTTTTATTTTGAAGTGGAAGTAGAGGTAAAACCAGAAATCGAATTAAAAGAATACAAAGGAATAAAAATTACACAAAAATCTTACGAGGTAACACAAGAAGATATTGATAATTCGCTAAATCAATTGAAAAATGCCTTTAGCCACTTAGAGGATTCTAAAGAAAAAGCAAAGGGCAATGACGTAGTTGTATTTGATATTAAAGCCAAAGATACTAAAACAAACGAAGAATTGAAAGACCTTAATGGTACTGACTTGTATATAGAACTTGGCGCCAATCAGCTTTTGCCTGAAATTGAAAAAGAACTAATTGGTATGTCAGAAAATGAAGAAAAAACTATAGAAATAACATTTCCAAATGAACATACTTTAAAGTCTATTGCTGGTAAAACTGTAGAACTACAAATAAAAGTCAGAAGTGTAAAGAATGTTATTAAGCCCGATATAAATGATGAGTTAGCCAAAAAAATAAACAAAGACTTTGAAAGCGTTGATGACTTGATAGAAGATATTAAGAAACGATTGATGGAAAATAAAAAACTTCGAGAGATTGAAAGGCAAAAAGAAGAGCTGTTGGATAGTTTGCTTAATTCTCATGACTGTGAGTTGCCTGAGAGTGTTGTTAGCAAGGAAACTAGTAATTTAATAATGGACTTTGTGAAAGATGCATATTATAGAGGCATTGACTTAAAACAAGATGAATACAAGCCAGCTAATTTGAGAATGCGTTTTGAACCTGAAGCAAGAAAACGCGTAAAAGCTACTTTTTTACTGTTAGAGATTGCAGATAAAGAAAATATAGATGTTAGCGGTGAAGAGATAAAAAGCGCTATTGAAAAAGAAGCAAATATTAATGGTAAAAAATTCGAGGATCTTTATAAGGAGTACGAAGAAAAAGGCATACTGCCGCTTATTAAAGTTGACTTGTTAAGTGATAAAGTATTAGATTTTTTACTTGACAATGCTGTTGTTGAGCAAAAGGAAGAAAATGTATGAGTTTAGTTCCAATAGTTATTGAAAAAACACCTCACGGTGAGAGAGCTTATGACATATATTCAAGACTTCTTAAAGATAGGATCATAATGCTTGGTGGAGAAATAGATGATTACCTTGCAAATATAATAGTAAGTCAGTTGTTGTTTTTAGAGTCAGAAGACCCAGACAAAGATATATACCTATACATTAATTCGCCAGGCGGTATTATTACAAGTGGGCTTGCTATATATGATACAATGCAGTATATTAAACCACAGGTTTCAACTATTTGTATAGGAAGTTGTGCTTCTATGGCTGCTGTACTTTTGGCAGCTGGTGTAAAGGGCAAAAGGTATGCGCTACCGCATAGTCGCATAATGATTCATCAGCCTTTAGGTGGTGTTCAAGGTCAAGCTAGTGAAATTGAAATTCATGCTAAAGAGATACTTAGGCTTAAAAAGGAATTAAATAGCATATTAAGCAAACATACAAATAAACAGATTCGTACTATTGAAAAAGATACAGAAAGGGATTATTTTATGAGCGCACAAGAAGCACTTGAGTATGGTATTATAGACAAAGTGCTTCAAAAAAGAGAAGTAGGAGAAAAATAATTATGGCAAAAACCAAAGAGCCACTTAGATGTTCATTTTGCGGTAGGTCTCAGGATGAAGTAAAAAAATTAATTGCAGGTCCTGGCGTGTATATTTGCGATGAATGTGTGGCACTGTGTAACAACATTTTAGCTGAAGATATTAGAAAAGAAAGTGAGGATACCGAAAAAAACAACCTCATTCCAGAAGAAATTAAGAGAAAACTTGATGAATATATAATTTCTCAAGATAGAGCAAAAAAGATACTTTCTGTTGCAGTTTATAATCACTACAAACGTATCAATTCAAACCAAAATCTACTTAATTCAGATGTAGAATTAGAAAAAAGCAACATTTTACTTATAGGTCCTACTGGAACAGGTAAAACGCTGTTTGCAAAAACATTTGCTAAGATTTTAAACCTTCCGTTTGCAATTGCTGATGCTACAAGTTTAACAGAAGCCGGATATGTTGGAGAAGATGTAGAAAATATCTTAGTGAGGCTTTTACAATCTGCTGATTACAATGTGGCATTAGCACAAAAAGGCATAGTGTATATTGATGAGATTGATAAAATTTCAAGAAAAAGCGAGAATCCATCTATAACGCGTGACGTTTCAGGCGAAGGTGTTCAACAAGCACTGTTGAAACTTATTGAAGGAAGCATAGTAAATGTACCGCCATATGGTGGCAGAAAACATCCTCAACAAGAATTTATTCAGGTAGATACAACTAACATATTATTTATTTGCGGCGGTGCGTTTGAAGGATTGGCTGACATTGTAGCACGCAGACTTAACCAAAAAAGTATAGGATTTAATAGCCCTATTAAATCAAAAGAAGATTTAAATATATCGGAGTTATTGCAAAATGTTACACCACAAGATTTAGTACATTATGGTTTGATACCAGAACTAGTAGGTAGACTTCATGTTGTAGCTACGCTTGAAGATTTAAAAGAAAACGAGCTTGTTAAGATACTCACCGAGCCAAAAAATGCACTTGTTAAACAATATCAAAAACTATTTGATTTAGAACATGTAAGGCTTACTATACAAGATGATACTCTGAAATCAATTGCCAAAAAGGCTTTAGATCGTAAAGTAGGAGCAAGGGGTTTGCGTAGCATAATGGAAGAAGTAATGAACGATATAATGTATAAGTTGCCGTCTGTTAAACATGAAATCAAAGAGTGTATAATCACAAAAGAAACTGTTGAAGACGCAAAAGAACCTATTTTGATTAAGAAATCAAAAGCTGTAGCACAAGGTAAATAATATGCAACAATTTTATTCTACAACGATTATTGCTGTAAAAAAAGATAATATGGTGGCTATAGCCGGCGATGGACAGGTTACATTTGGCAATACAGTTATGAAAAGTAAAGCAAAAAAAATTAGAAGACTATATAATGATAGCATACTCGTGGGATTTGCTGGTGCAAGCGCTGATGCTTTTACATTATTTGAGCGTTTAGAGGAAAAACTAAATAAATACAGTGGAAATCTTACAAGGTCGGCTGTTGAGCTCACAAAAGACTGGCGCACAGATAAAGTATTGCGCCGCTTAGAAGCAATGTTGATTGCATGCGATATAGATAGTTTGTATTTAATATCAGGAAGCGGTGATGTAATATCGCCAGATGAAAATGTTTGCGCAATAGGTTCTGGTGGTCCATACGCTTTAGCTGCTGCAAAAGCTTTACTTATTCATACAAATTTAAGTGCAGATAATATTGTTCTTGAATCATTAAAAATTGCATCTTCTATATGTATTTATACAAACGAAGATATAATAGTAGATAAGCTGGAGAGAAAATGAAAAACGATTTGAAAGAACTAACGCCTAAAAAAATAGTTGAGTTTTTGGATAAATATATAGTAGGTCAATCCCAAGCAAAAAAAGCAATTGCTATTGCCCTAAGGTCAAGGTATAGAAGGAGCAAACTTTCAGATGATATTAAAGAAGATGTGGCGCCAAAAAATATACTAATGATAGGGCCAACAGGTGTGGGAAAAACTGAAATAGCAAAACGCGTTGCTAAGATTGTAAATGCTCCGTTTATTAAAGTTGAGGCTACAAAATTTACTGAAATTGGTTATGTAGGAAGGGATGTTGAATCAATTATAAGAGATTTAACTAGTGTTGGCTATGAGATGGCTAAGGCAGAAGAGTTAGAAAAAGTTGATTCTCAGGCTGAAAAGATAGCTTTATCTAGAATATTAGATATACTTGTGCCTCCGGTTAAGAAAAAAATCTCTATTTATGAAGAGAATAAAGACGAAGAAGAAGGGATTAAAAAAACACGCGAAAAATTTCGTGAAAAATTAGAAAAAGGTGAATTTGACGACAAAATTATTGAAATTACCGTCGAAGAAAAAGATTTAGGTATGCAAATACCATTTATTGAAATTTCTCAGCCGATGATGGAAGATTTTGATTCAAATTTAAAGAGTCTACTTTCTAATATGTTACCATCAAAAAAGAAAGTAAAAAAAGTTACAATTAAAGAAGCAAAAAAAATATTTAAAGAAGAAGAGGCGCAAAATCTTATAGATAAAGAAAAGGTAAAAGAAATAGCAAGAGAACTTGTTACTAACATGGGTATAGTGTTTATTGATGAGATAGATAAGATTGCTGGAAAAACTGCTGGTGGTGGGCCAGATATTTCGCGGGAAGGCGTTCAAAGAGACTTACTCCCAATTATTGAAGGCAGTTCAGTAAATACAAAAATTGGAATTATTAGAACAGACCATATTTTGTTTATATCTGCTGGAGCTTTTCATCAAACAAAACCGAGCGATTTAATACCAGAATTACAAGGAAGGTTTCCCATACGCGTTGAATTACAAGCATTAACTAAAGATGATTTTTACAAAATCCTTACTCAACCCAGAAACGCTCTTATTAAGCAATATATTGAACTCCTTAAGACAGAAGGTATTAATCTCATGTTTACAGATGAAGCCATACAAAAAATAGCAGAATTAGCTGAGTATTTTAATGAAAAAAATGAAAATATTGGAGCAAGAAGATTACACACACTTATAGAAAAGGTTTTGGAAGATGTATTATTTGAAGCTCCAGATGTTCAATCTACTGATATAAGTATAGATGATAAATATGTTGTGCAAAAGGTCGCTAACATTGTTGAGAATTTAGATTTAAGCAGGTATATTTTGTAATTTTTTTATAAGAAAAATTAATTAATCGTTTGTTTGGAGGCAAAACCCTATGTCTAACTCTAAAAAAAAGTTTATCCTTATTGCTAGTGTAGTTGTTATTACGATTGCTTGCATAATCTATTGGATTTATACAAGGAACTTAGTTACTACAGACGATGCGCA
>JAVRLY010000023.1:0-19612 GCA_031960885.1 Desulfurella sp.
TTTGATTGACTATAAAATCCCTTGATAGGCGCTCATCTAAAGATGCGGCGCTTAAGCTATAAATGCCAGGCAAATCTACAATATTAAGCGTTTTTCCTAAATAGTTTAATTGACCTTCTTTTTTTTCTACAGTTACACCTGGCCAATTACCCACGTGGGCGTTTCCACCCGTCAAAGCATTAAAGATTGCGGATTTACCTACATTGGGGTTACCAATTAGTGCTATTGTAGAAGTGTTACTATCCATTTGTCCTCCTTACAATGATTTTTGAAGCAATACCTTTGCCAAGAGCGTATTTTGAATCGTTAACTGCTATAATTACCGGACCTTTTGCGTTACATACCATTCTAATCTTTGCGCCGGGTATTATGCCCATTTCCATTAGTTTTGCGTGAATCCCATGCCCTGTTTCTATTTTTACCACTTCAACTATTTCGTTTTCTCTGGCAAATACTAAAGGCATCATTACACCTCCACGACAATATTTTGCGCCTCATCTTTTCTTAGTGTTAGATGGTATCCAAGCAATGTAACCTCAATTGGGTCGCCAAGCGGAGCCTTTTTCTCTACTTTGACAATTGTTTGTGGTTTTGCACCCATTGAGAGCAGTTTATTTTTAATGGGGCTGTCTAAGATTTTCACAATCCTTGCGCTTTCTCCAACTTTTAGCTCATTTAGTGTCATTTTTGCCTCCATTTTGGAAAATTTATCAAATTCTGCTTTTATATGCGGGTTTAGTGCTAAAAATTCATTTAATTTCATTAGCATATTGAGTGTTTCATCCGACAAATCATGTTCTAATTTGTGGGCATCTTTAAGCGCAATATCTTCGTCTAAACCAAGCGTATTAACTAAAAATTTTAGAATCTGCCTTTTTCTTTCTATGAGAGTTTGTGCAATGCTAAGTCCGTAATCAGTTAGTTGGATATAGCTGTATTTTTCATGTTTTATGATATTTTTCTCTGCAAGCGTTTTGATGGCGCTTACAGCTGTAGGCAAGCTTACACGCCTTTTTTGCGCAATATCTTTGATGCGCGCAACGCTGTTTGTTTTTACCTGTTCTAAGATATCAAGCAAGTAATCTTCTTGTGTTTCGCTTAAATAGGTCATTTGTATGCCCTCCCTTGACAAAACATTTTGTTATTGCAACAAGCGCACGATGGTGCGTTAGCTAAATTTAAGTATTGTACCTTGTTTTTTAGGATTAACTTACTTAAAGAGATAAACAACTGATTTCTATCAAGCCCAGTTTTTTTACTTAAACTATCCATGCTTATAGTCTTGTTCTTTTTTAGTAGATACAAAATGAATTCTTCCATAAATGCCTCCCAAAATAGAATACTAAAATTATGTTAGCATAATCTAATAATTTTGTCAAGTAAAAAATTTATTTGATTTATAAAATTTGGGATTTAAAACTTGACTGTATCGTTATGTATTGTATAATATAACTCGTATGTTTATTAATGAATTAAGCGGTGTGATAAAACATATTGAATCAGCAGATGGTATCTATTTTTTAGAAATTAATGTAGATGGTGATGTATTTTTTTCCATTCAACTAAACAATGGCTATAAAATAAATGATCATGTGAAGATTCGGTTTTGTGAAAGTGATATTAGTATTGCCAAAACAATGTGCTTTAATATAAGTACACTAAATATTCAAAAGGCTATTGTAAGAAACATAGAAAATGGAAAGCTATTAACAAGGGTTGAGCTTTTTTATAAGAATACGATTATTCGTGTACTAATAACGCAAAAATCCCTCAAAAAACTCAATATCCAATTAAACGATGAGGTATATTTTTTGATAAAAGCCATTGCTTTGGATATCGCATATGAGTGATTTTTGGGTACCTATTTATTTAACATTTAAGCTAGCAATTATTACTACAATCGTTTTATTCTTTTTAGGCGTTTTTATTGCATATTTTTTGGCTTACACGAAGTCGCCTTTTAAGTTTTTTTACGAAGCCTTAGTAAATGTACCGCTGTTTTTGCCTCCTATTGTGCTGGGTTTTTATATACTTGTGATTTTTAGTCCAGCATCCATTTTGGGCAAATTTTTGGATACTTTAGGCATAAGGCTTGTATTTCATTTTTCTGGTTTGGTTATTGGAAGCATTATTTATAGTTTGCCGTTTATGGTGAATCCGCTGGTGTCTGGTTTTAGGTCTTTACCTAACTCGCTCAAAGAAGCTGCATACACGCTTGGAAAAACCAAATTTGAGACATTTTTTAAAGTATTATTGCCTAATATTAAGCCTTCAATATTGAGCGCCATTGTACTTGCGTTTGTTCATACAATTGGTGAGTTTGGCGTTGTATTAATGATTGGTGGCAATATACCCGGTGTTACCAAAGTTGCTTCTATAGCTATTTTTGATGCTTCAATGGCTTTAAATTATAGATTGGCAAACTTATACTCATTGATTATATCTACAGTATCGCTGAGTTTCTTGGTAATCGTATTTTTCGTTAACAAAAGATTTTTATTAAATGGTAGAAGTTAAACTATCAAAAAAGTTGTTTTCTTTTGAACTAAATATAGATTTGCATATAGATAAAGGTAGTTTTGTCTCAATTTTTGGCCCATCAGGCGCTGGCAAGACAACAATTTTAAGACTTATTGCAGGACTAGAAAAACCTGATTTTGGTTATATAAAGGTTGATAATGAAATTTGGTATTCAAGTGAAGATAACATTAATTTACCCACAAGATTAAGAAAAATAGGCTTTGTATTCCAAGATTATGCATTGTTTGAAAATATGAGTGTTGGCAAAAATATAGAATTTGCCCTTGAGTCAAAATCGGATAGCAAGCTCGTTGATGAATTACTTGAGCTTGTTCAATTAAAAGAGTATAAAAATCAGAAAATCAGCATATTATCTGGTGGCCAAAAGCAAAGGCTTGCGCTTATTAGGGCCCTAGCAAGAAAGCCAAAACTACTGTTACTAGATGAGCCGATGTCTGCGTTGGATTTATCGCTTAGGGTAAGTTTGCAAGACGAATTGTTGCTTTTGCAAAAAAAATTCAACACAACGGCTTTAATGGTTAGCCATGAAGTTTCTGAGGTTGCAAAGCTTAGCAACTATATTTACATTGTAAAAGATGGCAAAATTTTAAAGCATGGAAAAACGCAAAAAATTTTTGGTATAGATGAAAATAATGTAAATATCATTGGGACAGTAATAGAGAAAAAAGCAGGAGATATCATTGGAAAAGTAAAAGTTCTAATTGGTGTTAGTTTAATCTATCTGCCAATTAGCAAAGAACTACTCAATACACTATCTGTTGGCGATAAAGTATTGATAACAATTAATGCCTTTAAATCAACAATATCAAAGGTCTCATTTGAATAGTTATTTTTCTATTCCATCTCTCGCTAATACACCTTGCGTGTAGTAATGCTTTATTTCTTTCATTTCTGTTACTAAATCCGCAGCATCGATGATTTTTTGCGTTGCGTATCTGCCAGTAATGACAAGTTCAGTGTTTTGAGGTTTTTTGCGTATTAATTCTAGTAGTTCATCATCACTAAAAAGTCCAAAAAAGACTGCAATGTTAGCTTCATCTAAAATAACGACATCGTAGTTTTCTTTTTCAAATGCTTCTAAAACAAAATTATAGCCGTCTTTTGCAGCTTTTATATCTTCACTTGAAGGTTTTGAGTGTATAAATTCAGGCCTACCAAATTGTTTTATTGTGAGATTTTCAAATTTTGATAAAGCTTTGTGTTCGCTGTATGGCAATCCTTTAACAAATTGCACAAATAGCACTTTTAGTCCTGCTCCTAATGCCCTTATGGCTAGACCAATAGCGGCTGTTGTTTTACCTTTGCCATTTCCTGTGTACACTTGCACATAAGCCTTTTCTTTCATTATTTCATCCTCCTAAAATTGTATTTAAATAAGAAACAAAATGCATTACTTTGATATCTATATGAGCGTTTTTTAAATAACCGTCTATTTGCATCATGCAGCCAGGACATGCAGTAATGACAATTTCTGCTTGTGTATTTAATATGTTTTGCACTTTTCTTTCAACGAGTTTTTTGGATATGCCTTTGTGCATAATTGAGTAGCTTCCTGCAAAACCGCAGCACTTATCACTTTCGTTGAGTTCAATAAATTGCGGCTCGTTTTCTTTTAAGAATGATTCAAGAAGCATTGATGTTTTTAGGCCTCTTAATAGGTGGCATGGATGGTGGTATGTTAGTTTTTTGCCCAATGGTTTAATGTGCGATGTGTTTATTTTTTCTAAAAAATAAGAACTTGCATCTATTAGTTTGTTTTGAAGTTTGATATTTGCAATTTCAAAATAGTCTCTTTCAACCATATGTTCACAGTGAGGGTCTAAAAAAATCACTTGCTTGTAGTGTTCTATAGTATTTTGGATTTTTTGAGCGCTGATTGCGGCTTGAGTTTTTTTGCCATTGTAATAGCATGCAGCCCCACAGCACGAAGGTTGCTTTATTACGGAAATATCAATATTGAGTTTTTTTGCTACATTTAGACAATCGTTGCCTATATTTTCATAAAAGATATTTATAGAACATCCTGCAAACAAACCAATTGGCGCATCTATCGTTTTTGATAAGTCAAAGGACTTTTTGTTTGGTTTTGGCAGCACCCTAAAGTCAAACCCAAAGTATTCATCAAGCGATTTAACGCCCAATTTCATTTGTTTTTTAAAAAATAATGATAGAATGCTTGTTGTTTGGCGCACAAGTGTGTAGTTTGATAGACTATTTAGAATTTTATCTTTAATAAAGCTGTTTTGTGGGTACTCGGATTTGATTTTTAATATTAGAGACTGTATGGGGATTTTGGTTGAGCATATTGAATCGCAAGCCATGCAGCCCAAACATAAGTTAGCAAAGTTTCCAATATATTTATATGAATTAGCATACGAAAGCAAAACGCCAATAGGCCCAGCATATACATCGCCTCTAAAAAATAAGCCACTTACGGTTGTGTATACGCAACAGGCATTTTGACAAGCGCCGCACCTTATACATTGAAGAATTTGACGATATGGTGTTTTGGATAGTTTCAATCTGCCATTGTCGAGTAAAATAACGTAAAATTTACCAAAAGGTTTTTCAAAACAATCCATATATGATGTTGATAATTGAGCTGTCGCTGCCTTTGGTAAAAAATCCACAATGGTTAGCGCTTCTTCTATATCGCTTACAATCTTGTCTATGCCAACAATGCATATATTTAAATCGCGCAGCAGTACATTTTGTACGTTTCCTTCGTTGCTTACAATAAAAAATATGCCATCTTTTGTTACTGCATTAGAACCACAAATACCTGCACTTTGTTTTAGATTAAAATATTCTCTAATTTTGTTTTTGGAAAACTCAACGAGTTCACTCAAGTTGGTTGAAAGATTTGTATTGAATGTTTCATTTAGAAGCGCGCAAATTTTTTCTTTTGACATATGAATAGCTGGTGCTGTCATATGTGAGCTTGGTTGATTGGCTATTTGTACCAGCCATTCGCCAAGGTCTGTTTCAAAAGCATCAATACCATTTTGCTTTAAAAACTCATTTAAATGAATTTCTTCTGTTGTTAGAGATTTAGATTTTACAACATTTTTTATATCGTGTTTTTTAAGTATTTCAAGCACGGACAAACAAGCTTCATGCGCATTATTTGCAAGCACAACATCTATATTTTTTTTTCTTAAGTTTTCAATAAGCTCTTTAGTATTTGATTGGATTTTATCGATATTGTTTTGCTTGATTTTTTGCGTTATGTTTTTGTATTGTTCATAATCAAAGATTGTTTCTAATCGTTTTCTTTTTTCAAAATAGTTTGTTTCAAGGCGAAACAAAGCATCTTGCAAAAATTTATCATTAACAAAATCTTCTTCTTTCATGAAGCAAGCTCTAATTTTACATCAACATCGTATCTTTTTAGTTTATCTAAAAAGTCAAAATCACATTTTATACCAGCATCTGTTTTTATTAGCGTCTGTTTGGATTGAGGTTTTTTTACACAAATAAACAATGTGCTGTTACCTGAGTATTTATTGGTTAGCTGTCTTATATCTTTAAGCACAGATTCCGCATTAGCAATATTAGAATCAACTTCAATTGTAATTTTAGCTATTTGTTTTAGTAGTTCTTCAATTGTTATAATTGCATTGGCTGTTATAGAGATTTTTTCTTCACTTTTTTCCAATTTGCCAACAAGCATAATAGGCTCTGTGCTTTTTAACTGTTTAAGTGTGGTATATAAACTTGGAAAAACAACAATTTCTACGCTACCGTACAAGTCAGAAAAATTAACAAAAGCCATAGTTTGTTTATTTTTTGTGTTTATTTCTTTCAAGCTTGAGACAATTCCTATAAGTCTAACATTCGACTCATCGTTTATGTCTTCTAACTCTGAAGTATAATTTATATTGAGCGATTTTATAATATTTTCGTATTTTTTAAGCGGATTATAGCTTATAAAAACACCTAAAAGTTCTTTTTCATATTTTACTATTTCTTCTTCTTTAGTGAAAATTTCAGGTTTTAAATTAGAGGCAGTGTCCGATCCAAATAAATCAATAGATGATTTCTTTGGGTTTTCTGCTTCATTAAGCAATTTGTTCCTATTTTTGTCAATAAAATCGAAACATCCACTTTTTATCAGACTTTCTATAACTTTTTTATTTACCTTTCTTTGATTTACACGTTTTAAAAAATCCGACAGGTCTTTAAAATTGCCGTTTTTTCTTTCTTCAATAATGTTTTCTATAGCAGCCTCACCAACATTTTTTATAGCTGAAAGCCCAAACATAATAGCTTTTGTTGAGTCTTTTTGCGTCACAACTGTGAAGTCTACTTGGCTTTCATTGATATCTGGAGGCAGTATGGGGATGTTGAGTCTATTGCATTCATCAATGTAAACTGCAACTTTATCTGTATTGTTAGCTTCGCTTGTTAGTAATGCACACATAAAGTAAGCTGGATAATGAGCTTTAAGGTATGCTGTTTGGTAGGCAATGTACGCATATGCAGCCGAGTGAGATTTATTAAAGCCATATCCTGCGAAATACTCTATCAAATCAAAAATATTTTCCGCTTGTTTCTTGTCCACGCCGTTATCAACGCAGCGTTCAATAAACATATTTCTTTGTTGTGCCATTTTTTCTTTATCTTTTTTGCCCATGCTTTTGCGTAAAACATCGGCTTCTGCAAGCGTGTAGCCTGCCAAAACATTGGCAATTTGCATAACTTGTTCTTGGTATAAAATAATACCGTAGGTTTCTTTCAAAATTGGCTCAAGTTGAGGCAGAAAATAGTCAATTTTTGCCAATCCGTGTTTTCTTTCAATGAAATCTTTTACCATACCGCTGCCAAGCGGACCAGGCCTATAAAGAGCAACCAGCGCAATCAAGTCTTCAAAAACTGTGGGCTTAAGCTCGCTTATTAATTTTTGCATGCCAGAGCTTTCAAGCTGAAAAACGCCTAGCGTTGAGCCAGTTTGAAGCAACTTAAATACTTTATCATCATTTGTGGGTATGTTTAGCAAATCAAATTTTTCATCTTCATATTTTCTTATTGACTTAACGGCAAAATCTATAACAGTTAGGTTTCTTAGCCCTAAAAAGTCAAATTTTATTAAACCCACATCTTCTAAATGTTCTTTTGAAAATTGCGCAATAATGGCTTCTTCTTGCGCTGGCTTATATAAAGGACATCTATTGTAAATAGGCTCTTGCGAGATGACAACACCTGCTGCATGTTTTGAAGCATGGCGTTTTAAACCTTCGAGTGTTTTTGATAAAGTAAATAATTCTTCTACTTGTTTATCTTCTTTAATCATTTTTTTTAATTGACCAACCTGATTAATTGCTTCGTCTAATGTAACATTTGTAGGTATAAGTTTTGCTATCTTGTCAGCCTGGGCATAGCTAAAACCCATAACACGTGCGACATCTCTTATGACAGCTTTTGAAAGCATAGTACCAAATGTTGCAACTTGTGCCACATTGTATTTGCCATACTTTTCTTGGACGTAGTTAATTACCTCATCTCTTCTTTCTACACAAAAATCTATGTCAATATCAGGCATTGATATACGCTGTGGGTTTAAAAACCTTTCAAATAGCAATCCATATTTTAATGGGTCAATGTCAGTTATACCTAAACTATACGATACAAGACTGCCTGCAGCTGAACCTCTGCCGGGACCAACTGGTATTGAATGACTTTTGGCATAATTGATAAAATCCCACACAATAAGAAAATAGCCACTGAAATTCATTTGTTTTATCATACTAAGTTCATAATTTAAGCGTTCTATATATTTTTCTCTTTGGTTTTCTAAACCAAAACTCTTAATACGTTTTTCAAGACCTTCAATAGCGAGTTTTTCTAGCATTTCAGCATCTGTTTCCATGCTTTTAGTAAATATTGGATAAATTAATTTTCCAAGTTCTAGTTCTAAATTGCAATTTTTTGCAATTAGATAGCTGTTATCAACAGCCATTTTTAAATCAGAAAACTTGTCGTACATCTCTTGTTGTGTTTTAAAGTAGAACTCCTCAGTTTTCATTCTCATTCTATCATTGTCATCTATAAGCCTATTTGTTTGCACGCACAATAATGCATCTTGAGCTTTTGCATCTTCTTTATTTAGATAATGGCAGTCATTAGTTGCAACAAGGGGCGCATTAATTTCATTTGCTAATTTAATGATATCTTTTTCGATTCTTATTTGTTCTGGTAAATCATGTCGCATAATTTCGATAAAAAAATTATCTTTGCCAAAGGTTTCTTGATAGTGAGTAGCGCATTTTTTTGCCATATCGTAATTGTTATTTAATAGATAGTAATTAATTTCACCATGCAAACAGGCACTACCTGCAATAACCCCTTCTGAGTATTTTCTAAGTAAATCTTTATCTATTCTTGGCTTGTAATAAAATCCTTCTGTATAGGAAAATGTTGATAATTTAAGCAAATTTTTATAGCCAATATTGTTTTTTGCAAGCAACGTCAAATGAAAGTTATTTTTGTTTGATTTATCAAATCTATTATCAACAAGATATGCTTCAAAACCAATTATTGGATTTATGCCATTTTTTTTGCATGTTTTGTAGAAATCCAATGCACCAAACATATTTCCATGATCGGTTAACGCAATGTATTCTTGATTATCATTTTTGGCTTTTTCTATCATTGCGTTTATCTTTGTAGCACCATCCAAAAGACTGTATTCTGAGTGATTATGTAAATGCACAAATGCCATATGTCACCTCATAGTTTGTTTTATTTTTTTCAATGTGGTATCTATTTTGTAATTCTCAATTACAATATCAGCCTTAGCATAACAATATTTTCTTTTGTTTATAAGAACTTTTGCTTTTTTAAATAACGGTCTGTTTGTTTTATCGATTTTGGATATGCGCCATTTAGGTACTTTTAGATATACTACCAAGCCTTTTGTTTTCATTATGTCGATGTTATTTTTAAAACAAGGCATGCCGCCACCGCTTGCCATAACAAAATGCTTTTTTGGGTTGGTATCTATTAAGATTTTTCGCTCAAGTCGCCTAAAAAAATATTCACCAAAACAATGAAAAATTTTGGATATAGGCATATTCAATTTTTTTTCTATTACAGCATCTGTATCAATAAATACATACTTTAGTTCTTTAGCTAGCCTTTGGCCAATTGTGGTTTTCCCACTGCCCATAAAACCAATTAAAACCACATTCATTTGGTTTTTAAGTATTCTTTGTAACTTTCTACATTCTTTTTAAATTCGTTGATTGTATCGCCACCGAATTTTTCTAAACACGCATTTAAAATTTCATAGGCACAAGCTGCTCGCACAACTACGCTTGCAGCACTTACCGCACACACATCGCTGCGTTCGTACTGTGATAAGCAACTCTCTTTGGAAATTACATCAACTGTTCTTAGACCTTTGCGTGTTGTTGGTATGGGTTTCATGAATGCTTTAATAATGATATTTTCTCCATTGGATATGCCGCCTTCTATACCACCTAAGTGGTTTGTAAAACGTCTGTACCTTTTTAAGTTGTTATCAAAATAAATTTCATCTTGAACTTCGCTTGAGAATCTAAATGCGTTATCTATGCCATCGCCTATGCTTACCGCTTTGATTGCTTGCACACTCATTGCAGCTAGCGCTAGCCTTGCATCCAATTTTTTATCCCACCTATAAGAACCTATGCCTTCAACAACACCATTTATTAATACCTCAGCTACACCACCTAAACTATCGTTGTTTTTTATTGCTTCATCTATAGCTTTTTTCATTTCTTGAGAAGCTGATTTGTCTGGGCAAAACAATTCATCATTAACACTATTTTTTAATATTTCTATATCATTATAGTCAATATTTGCTTTTACTTTTCCAATTGAGCTTACAAAATGATAAAACTCCACACCTATTTCTTTCAAACACAACTCACAAATTGCACCCACGGCAACCCTTATAGCTGTTTGTCTTGCACTTGAGCGCTCAAGGCAATCGCGCATGTCGTTTCTATCGTATTTTAAGTAACCGACTAAATCCACATGACCTGGCCTTGGTTTTGTGATTTTTTTTTGCTCGCTGTAGGGCGCAAAAGGCGCCATAGTATCTTCCCAATTCTTGTAATCTTTGTTTGTTATTTTAAGCGTAATTGGGCTTGCTATAGTGTAGCCAAACCGCACGCCGCTCAAGATTTCTATTTTATCTTTTTCAATATTTTGTCGTGCGCCTCTGCCATAGCCGCTTTGTCTTAACGATAGCAAGTAATTTATAAAATTCTCGTCAATCTTAAGTCCAGCTGGTATGCCATCGATAATTGCACACAAGCCATTACCATGAGATTCACCAGCATCTAAATAACTAATCATCGTTGTTTTTTAGCTGTTTTGCAATTTTTCTAAAAGCCATATCGGCATAGTAATGCACTGTTTCCTTTTCGTACCTGTTTTTAATTAATTTTCCTGCTTTCATGCCAGTAAATATTTCCAAACAATCATCTATTGTTTCAACTGTGTATAGTTTAAAAATACCTTTTTTGACTGCTTCTATTACCTCATCGTTTAATACCAAATCTTTTTTATTTTGGTAAGGTATCACGACACCAGCATCACCTAAATTGCCAGAAATTTTTAAAATGTCAAAAAATCCCTCAATTTTTTCATTTATACCGCCAACTGGCTGAATAAGACCATCTTGACTCATCGAACCAGTAACTGCTAAATTATTTTTAACGGGTATTTTTGCAATTGACGATAAAAGGGCTATTGTCATAGCTGTTGTAGCGCTATCACCTTCAATGTATGAGTAAGATTGTTCAAAACTAACTGTCGCTTGCAAGCTTAGCGGTTTATCGTATGCGTATTTAGAACCCAAGTATCCGCTGATTATAAAAGAAGATTTGTCAAATATTTTTCCTGAAAGTTTGCTCTCTGTTTCAATGTTTATGACACCACCTTTACCCACATGAGTTCTAGCAATAATTTTATTGGGCCTACCAAAAGAAAAATCGCCAATTTGAGAAACAGATAAACCGTTGACCTGTCCGATCTTTTCTCCTTTGAGATCTATTAATATTGTGCCATCTTTTATTAATTCTTGAACTTTTTCTCTATAAATATCTTTTATAAAAATTCTGTTTTCGATTGCTTGTTTAATGCGCTCATATCCAAGTGTTTCGCTGCTTTGACTTAATGCACTTGCTTCTTCGATAATATCAATACATTCATCAATGTTAGACCAAATTTTTTTTGAGCTTTCAGCTAATCTAAATGCGTATTTTGCAACCGCTTTAAGCCCATCTTTTGTTGGTATTTTTATGTTTTTTTCTTTACAAATTTCTACAACATTGGTTAAATATTGATTAATTGTTTCATTTTTTGCATCTATTGCATGATTAAAATTAGTTTTCAGTTTAAAAAGATTTTTCATATCTTCATCATACTCGTACAGTAAGTCATAAATAAACTCACTTCCTATTAAAATAACTTTTATATCTAAATCAATAGGGTCTGGTTTTAGGCTTTCCGTTGAGATAGCGCCATACTTATCAATGGGATCTTCTATGGTTAATTGCCTTGATTTTAGAGTTTTTTTCAATGTATCCCATACAAATGGGTTTGTTAGTACACTTAATGCATCTAGTATTAAAAAACCTCCGTTATTTTTTGCAATCTGCCCTGTTACAATGTTTGTAAAATTTGTTACAAGCATGCCAAAGTATGCCTGTTTTTCAATTTTCCCAAATAAATTGGAATAAGTTGGGTTTGGCTCATAAGAAATAGGTATGCCTACATCCGAGTTATCCACAACTACATTGACTTTATACTCAATGTATTTTGAAGGTAAACTCAAGAAAGGATAGGGTTCATTTTTGCCTGGTAAAAAAATTTGTAAATTGTTTATTGTATAATGCTCGACCTCATTTAAATAATCTTCTACGCATTGAATGCCTTCAAATTCTGATTTTATTGCATCTAACTTGTTGCTTATGATGGATAGACCAATTTCATCATTTAGCTTTTTTATTTTTTGAAAACGTTCCTTTTCCAATTCTCTTGAAGCAAACATAAATTCATTTATATGTATTTCAAGCTCTTTTCTTCTTTCCTCAATTTCTTTTTTTATGTTAGAATCCAATGTTGTGAAATCTTTTTCCGTAATGATTTTTCCGTTTAGCACGGGATTCACTACAAGACCAGATGGTGTAGGTTTTATTGTAAAATTTAGTTTTGATGCTTTTGTCTCAAGTTCTTCGAAAACGTGCGTTTGTTTCTCACCATACTCAAGATTAATTGCTTGAATTCTATTTTCGTAATCTTTGCTTTCAAAAATAGCTGGTATATTTGCCATTAAATATTCAACAAATTCACTCATTTTGGCGGCCAATACGTTTCCTTTGGCTTTTGGCAAAACTAGTAGCTTTGGCATTTTGGGATTGTTAAAATTATTTACATAGGCATAGTCATAAACTGTAAATTCTTTATTTTTTGATAGTTCTATAATTTTGTCTTTTATGTAGTTTTTTATTTGACCCAAATCACCAGATATATACAAATTATAGTACGAATTTTCTATATTAACAAGCATTTTTAGTGCCTGATTAAGGCGTTCTTGATTTACAAAATAGTCTGCACTACCGCCTTCTAAAACGCCATTTGAAATATCTATATCAAATTCAATCTCTTGTGGGTTAATAACGTTAAATCCCATAAAAACTCCTATTTTATAAGTTTTGTTTTGATAAACTCAAATGGCAGTTTAGCTTGAATCCTTGTGCCATTTGGCAATACAATCCTTGACTCAGAAAGTTGATTTAGAATAAAGTCATAGAGATCTTCTAATTCTTCGATATTAACATCTATAGAAATAATAGATATATTTTCATTTAACTCAACAAACCATTCGCAGTAGATTATATTTTTCTCAATTAACAATTCTTTAAAATCCCATCTTTTTGTTTTTTTCAAAATAATATCAATATTAAAACGCTTTTTATTCATGTTTATAATATATACATTTGAACTATAAAAATCAAATTTATTTTTAGAACAGAATTTGCTAGTGAAATTAAGTAAGAAAAAAATTTTTTTTGGTGGATTTTTGTTGACAATTAAAAGTGGCAATGTTAAACTAAAATAACGCTTTTGTAAGAAGGTATGAAAAATGGGAAGTAAAAATCTTATTGGGTTAGATATAGGTTCAAAATTTACTAAAATTGCTCAGCTGAAAGAAAAAAGCGGCATCAAGTTTTTAACAAACGCTTATCTTATTAATTCGCCAGACAATCTTAATTTAGAAGACCCATCTACAATGAAAGATTTTTTAACAAAATTAGCAAGTCAGTACGATTTGAAAAACAAGCCTATTGCTTATGCTTTTAGTATTTCGGAATGTATTGCAAGATATTTGACCATACCATTGGTGGATGAATCAGAAATCGAACAAGCTATAATGTGGGAAGCTGAACAGTACATACCGTTTAAACTTGATAAAGTAAACGTAAACTATCAAATTTTAGATGTGGATCAGAAAAATAAAAATTTAAAAGTGCTTATTGTAGCAGCAAAAAAAGAGAAGATAGATTTATTAAAAGAAGTATTTGATAAATCACAGCTGAAACTCAAGTGTATCGATATTGATGTATTTGCTACAATAAATGCATACTTTGAAAATACTTTAGCAAAAGATAAACTCGTATTTATATTAAACATTGGTGCAAAGTCAACAAAATTAGCTTTAGTTAATGGTAATCAGCCAATATACTTTAGCTACACTGACTTCAATTTAGATTCAATGGTTTTGGATATTGCAAGCAAATTGTCTATTTCAGAATCAGAAAGCGTAAAAATACTGCTATCCAAAGAAAAAGACCCTCATTTAACAAGTATTGTTGAAAGTAATTTGGTTAATTTAAAAAATGAATTATCAAGTGTGTTAAACTTTAATTTCACACTTATGGCAGATAGGCACATAGACAATTTTGTTTTAGCAGGCGGTGCGTGTGCTATAGAAGAGGTATCTTCTTATTTATCTACTGTATTTAATGTAGATGTAGTAAAACTTAACCCGTTTGAAACACTAACTGTAGAAGACACTAAGTTTGATATGGGCAATAGGTATTTGTTTGATGTGGCTTTAGGTTTGGCTTTGAGGAAGCTATGATAGAGATAAATTTACTTAATAATATTGGAGAAAGACAGCAACAAAGAGGTATTGAAGATAGATTTTGGCTTATATTGTTGGTTGTTGTATTGGCAGAAATTGCGGTATTATTTGGTATCAGTGCTTTTGAGAAAGCTAAAATTAGACATTTGGAGGAGAAAAAATCGTATTTGAGCGCTTTATCAGACAAAATTAGGGTTATTCAAGGTAACGAGCTTAAAGCGCATCAGCTTGTTAATACAATATCAAAATTGGAATCTGGTAAAAATCTGCCAGTTGAAATTTTATACGCTTTATCAAATGCTTTGCCAAGCAATGTATGGCTTACTAGGGTTGAAAAACAATCTAATACATTAAATATTTCTGCATCGAGTTTGGATATTGATTCTATATCGTTGTTTATGAATAATCTATTAAAAGAAAAAATTATCAAAGATGTGAAGTTTAATCAAGGCGTAACAAAAAACAATGATCAAAAGCAAAATGTTTATCAGTTTTCATTAATTTGTAATTTGAGGTAATTATGGCATCAAACAAATTTACTGGTAAAAGTCAGCTTTCCAGTCAATTTAGCGATATACCGCTATCTCAAAAGATTGCTATAAGTGCAGTTGTTGTGTTTGGTTTATTGTTAATTTGGTATTTTAGCTATTTTCAAGGTTTATATTCCAAATCAAAGCAGCTTAATGGGCAAATTTTGCAATTAAGTGAGTTTGAGAGAAAACTTCCTTTAGAGATGAAGAAATACGCCGATATAAGTAAAAAATTAAAAACGTACAAAGAAATGTTGCCCGAAAAGGAAGAGATTCCAAAGTTGCTGGTTGATATGCATTCTACCATTATAAAAACGGGTGTTTCAATGAACAAGTTTCTGCCACAAACTGTAAGCGAGCAAAATCAAAATGCTACATATACAATAACGCCAATACAAATTAGTATAAGTGGTACTTATAACCAAATAGGTAATGCATTTGAAGCCATAAGTAGTATACAGAGGCTCGTTAAAATAACTGATTTTTCAATAAGCCCCTCAAATAATGCGAGTATTTTAAATGTTGATTTTAAAGCGCAGACTTATTCACTAAAAAGCGCAACACAAAATCAAAAAAGTGAGAAAACAAAATGAAAAGAATTATTGCAGCTATTGTATTTATGAATATAGCAATCCCACATTCATGGGCTTTTAGTGTATCTAGAGACCCATTTTTACCCCTTGTTAAAACGCAATCTATGAATTCAAGTCAATCTGCACTTTCTAGTCAGTCAGCTTCTTCTACAAATCAAGAATCAAATTTTACGCTCCAAATGGTTATGTGGGGTGATTTAAAGGGCGCTTTACTTAAAAGTGACAGTGGCATGGTTTACGTTGTAAAAGAAGGCACTAAAATAGGGCCAACACAAATTTTAAGAATAATGCCAAATAAAGTTATTATGAAAACGCCAAACGGCATTAAAGAGCTTTCTTTAAAAAGCCAAAACAATGTTGTTGTGCCGCAAATTAATTCAAATAAGCCAAACCAAAGCATTCAAAATATACAAAACAAAACTCTTACCAATGAGGTGAAACCATGAAAAAATATTTTTTGAGTATCATTTTATTTTTAATTGCTATAAATTATTCTTATGCAATTCAAAAGGCAACAACTATTGAATCACTCAAATTTGAAAATAATCAATGCATTATTAAAGGCAACGGCTACATGTATTACAAAACGTTTACGCTAGATAGGGATAATAGTAAATATTTGGTCGTAGATATACTTGGTATCAAATCCTATAATCAAAATATACCGTCTTTGATACTTGCTAAAGACTCTAATGCTGTAAGTTTAATAAGACTAGCGCTACATAAAGACAAAAATATTGGCTTGAGAGTTGTTTTTAATATAAAAGATAGCGCGCAATACCAAATTGACAGAAATAGCAATACAATCACTGTGGCTTTTAATCAGGCCCCATCTAATCAATCAGTAATTGAAACTCCACATCCTATATCTAAAGAGCCTGTTAAAACAACTCAAATCCAGACAACGCAAAATTCTTCAACAAATAATGCTTTAATAGCTCAAAATGAATTAAATACAATAGAGTCAATTTCAGCGTCTGCACTTAAAGATAAAACTCAAATTAACATAATAACTACTAAAAAGCCCCTCTACGAGGTGAAATACGAAAATGGTAACATTTTAGTTACCGTAAAAAGTGTTGGACCATCAAAGCCAGTTATTTCAAATACATCAAAGCTGGTTGAAAATATTGAGACTAGTATTGAAAAAGACAATTACAATATAAAGTTATTTACAAACGATGCACACGTTGATGCAATATCAAGTGCAGATAAGTCTATATTTATTGTTTTGTCGCCAAAACAGACAGTTGAAGACTTAAATATTGTATCAAAAGAAGAAAAAACAAGTTTTACGGGTAAGAAAATTTCTTTTGATGTGCGTGATGCTGATTTACAGGATGTTTTAAGAGTAATTGCAGCCGCTGCGCACTTAAATGTTATGATAGGTGATTCAGTAAAAGGAAAAATAACTATGCGTCTTATGGATATACCATGGGATGAGGCATTAGATTTAATCGCCAAGCAGTATGGCTTGGTTGTGCAAAAACAAGGAAATGTTTTGTTAATAAACTCAGCTTCTGAGGCAGCAAAGCTTACAAAAGAGCAATTAGAGGCTATTGCTATGCAACAAAATTTAGAGAGAAAAAATGATGCAGTAGCCAAAATAATCAAACTTAACTATATAGACCCAGATTACGCTAAAAATATCATAGACTCATTGGTATATAATAAGCAAAAAGAAAGTATAGGTTTTGTAGTAGCTGATAAAGTAAATAATTCCATTATTTGCTACGACACAAAGGATAATATTAGGAAAATTGAAAATATAGTAAAAGCAATAGATGTAAGAAAACGTGAGATTGAAATTAGTGCAAAAATTGTTTTGATAAACAAAAATTACGAAAAAGACTTAGGTATTCAATGGGGGGGCAATTACGCACAAAAAACATTTGGTCAAAATTCATATTTGGCCATAGGCGGAGCTAATTTGCCACTTTCTGTAAATGCACCCACTACATCAACATCTGGTGTAAATGCAGGTGGTTTTGCTGTAAATAATGCATTTGCCAATAGTAATTATGTTGTAAATACGCCAGCTGCAAACACATTTGGCAATCTCTCATTGATGGTAGGCAATGTTGTAGCAAATTATAATTTAGACTTAAAACTGTCGCTAGCAGAAATGAACAATTATTCAAAAACTCTATCTTCGCCAAAGATTATTACGCTTGACAACGAAGAAGCTACAGTGGCTAGTGGTCAAGAAATACCATACACAACAATAACAACTACAGGTACTCAAAGCACAAGTTTTAAAGATGCAGTTTTATCTTTGAAAGTAACTCCACATATTACGAATAACGGCGACATTATAATGAAGCTAGAGATTAAAAAAGATGCACCAGGTGGTGCTGCGCCAAATGGTGAGTTGATAATAAATAAAAATAATATTACCTCTACTGTAATTGTTCAAAATGGGCATACTATTGCAATTGGAGGTGTTTATCAGACTACTACTACGAAGAATGAAAGCGGCATACCATTTTTAATGAATATACCACTTTTGGGGTGGTTGTTTAAATCACAGCAGATTCAAAAACCAGAATCGGAATTGTATATTTTTATAACACCAAAGATACTATGAGTCAAATAATAAACCGCAAAGCACGCCACGACTATGAGATTTTAGAAACCTATGAGGTTGGCATTGTACTTTTTGGTAGTGAGGTTAAGTCTATCAAAATGGGCAATGCCAACCTAAAAGATTCTTATGCAGACATAGAAAAAGGTGAAATCTGGTTATATAATTTCTATATTAGTCCTTATAAGTTTGCAAGCGAAAAATTCAATCATGAACCGCTAAGACCAAAGAAGCTGCTTTTACATAAGAAAGAAATTGCAAAGCTAATAGGAAAAACAAAAGAAAAAGGTTTTACATTAATCCCCCTTAGGGTTTTTACGAAAAGTGGCCTTATTAAAGTTGAACTATCATTAGCAAAAGGCAAAAAGCTGTATGACAAAAGGCAGTCTTTAAAAGAAAGAGAATTAAATCTTGAAAAAGAAAGAGCACTTAAAAGTGTATGACTTTAAATTATACAGTTGATAATAAATTTTAAATGTGTAAAATAGTAATCCAATGATCAAGATGGAGGTTTGTATGACAAAATATGGGCAAGTTAATTTTAAAAAATCTGTATTAAAAGGTATAATAATAATTTTTTGTGTGGCTTTCTTAAGTAGTTGTTCTACAATGACACCTACACAGCAACGTGTATTAAGTGGTGCGGGTATTGGAGCTGTAGGTGGCGCAATTGTAGGTGGACTAACAGCGGGAAGTCCAGCAACAGGTGCTGCTGTGGGTGCTGCAGTAGGCGCTGGACTTGGGGCAGCAGCAGGTGCGCTTACAAAGTAATTTTTTTACAAAGCCAATTATTTTTTGGCAATTTCTATGATTTCTTATAGGCAATACTGAATTCTATTAAAATTTTTATTGACTAGACTAAAATCAAGTTTATCGAATATGGGAGGTACCATAAACTGACTTTTTAAGCTTGAAAGAATAAAAAGCCGAAGTTTTAGAAATTACGACTTTAAGCATTTTAATCGATTATAAGTTTTGTTATGCTCAAAAAAATTTTTATATTCTTAGGTAAATTTGCAAAACTCTTCCTATTTTGTATAGATATTTCGTAAAAATTTTTCCAAAGGCGTTTTGTATAATACCCTGAAATCTACTTAGATTTTTTAAAACTTTATATTTGAAATTTGCTAAGATTTGATAAAAGTCCTTTTCGTTCTTAAATCTGGGTTGTTATTCATAAACATTTTTTGAAAGTTGACAACCAATACTATGCAAATGCTGGGAT
>JAVRLY010000024.1:0-19543 GCA_031960885.1 Desulfurella sp.
AAATGCATACCAATTACTTTGTCTGGCCTTTTGGTTTGAAAACCAAGCTTCGTTATTGATATAGAAGAAGTGTTTGAAGCAATGATAGAGCCCTCTTTTACAATAGAATCAAGTTTTGAAAAAAGCTCAAGCTTTAGCGCTTCATTTTCTGGCGATGCTTCAATACAAAAATCAACATCTGAAACATCATTTAGATTTAGCGTGGTTTTTATGTTGTTTAGCGTGCTTTGTATCTGAGTTTCTTGTATGACATTCTTTTTCGCCTGTCGTTTTAAATTCTCCTCTATTGTTTTTAGCGCTTTATCAAGCTGGGCTACAGATACATCGTACAATACTACAGAGTAATTGTTTAGCGCAAACGCATGCGCAATGCCGTTTCCCATCTGACCTGCGCCTACTACACCTACCTTTTTAATCATTTTTTACCTCCTTTGCTCAAACATTGCTTATACATTTTCAAAGATAGCCGATACAGCTTCGCCACCACCAATGCACAGTGTTGCAAGACCGTATTTAGCATTTTGTCTTTTCATCTGTTTGACAAGCGTTGCAACTAATCTTCCACCGCTTGCGCCAATTGGATGGCCTATGGATACTGCTCCTCCATTGACATTTACCTTGTTTATATCAATGCCTAACTCTTTGATAGCTACCAATACCACCACTGCAAATGCTTCATTAATTTCAAATAGATCAATATCTTCAAGCTTTAAATTCGCCTTTTGTAAGACTTTTGAGATTGCGCCAACGGGTGCTTCGGGAAACTGTTTTGGGGGCAAACTGTTTGTAGCGTATGCTACGAGTCGGGCAAGAGGCTTTAAATTGTACTTTTTTATAGCATTTTCGCTAGCCAAAATACACAAAGCTGCACCATCTGAAATCGTTGAAGAATTAGCAGCTGTTACTGTTCCATCTTTTACAAAAGCGCCTTTTAGTGTAGAAACCTTTTCAAACACAACTTTGTATGGGTCTTCATCTTTATCAATGACCCTATCAACTTTTTTGTCTTTTATCGTAATAGGTGTTATTTCATCATTAAATACACCTTCTTCTGTAGCTTTTTGTGATAATTTGTATGACCTTATTGCATATTCATCCTGTTGCTCTCGTGTAATTGAGTGCTTTTTCGCAATCTCTTCAGCAATTACACCCATATGAATATTGTCATATGGATCCCATAATCCATCAAAAATCATATCATCTACCAAATTTCCATTACCCATTCGGTAACCAAATCTTGCATTTTTTAAAACATATGGAGCTTTGGACATATTTTCTGCACCACCGGCAAGAACAATATTGCTATCTCCCAATTTAATAGAGCCAGCACCAAGCATAATAGCCTTTAAGCCTGAGCCGCAAACTTTGTTTATTGTCATTGCATGGACTTTGTATGGAAGATTTGCATAAATCATTGCCTGTCTTGCAGGCGCTTGCCCTACACCACAATTTAATACTTCACCCATAATTATTTCATCAATATCGTCACCTCCAAGATTTGTTCGCCTAAGCAGCTCTTTTATTACTTCACTAGCCAAAACTGGCGCTTCAATATCAGCCAATGCCCCACCAAAAGACCCAAAAGGCGTTCGCAGTGCTTCAATTACATACACATCTTGCATAAAACCTCCTTAAACTCCTAATTTATTTATATTATAACCTTATCGAAAAGTCTTATCACAGGTATTGCACCTCAAGTATAAACAATAATTATTTGGCATTACAAAAAATCTAGAATAATTTTGAAATGATTTTACTTCCCAAAGGAATACATCGTTTTTTATGCTTGTTTTAATTTTATCCATAACACCTCCCCTTTACGTTAGTTTTATATAAAAACTAACACAAAGAGGAGAAAATGTCAAGTATAATTTAATAATAATTTATTTAGTTAATTTACTTGTTAATACTGGAACAAATTCCATTAGATCAGCTACCACAAACACGTCCGCTGCTTCTCCAATAGGAGCATCTTTATCTTTATTAATAGCAACTATGAAATTCGACTTTTTCATACCCGCTAAGTGTTGAATAGCACCAGATATACCGCAAGCAACATATAGTTTTGGCGACACTGTTTGTCCTGTTGTTCCAACTTGATAACTTTCATCAAGCCAACCTGCATCCACTACCGGTCTTGATGCGCCAAGTTCTCCTTTTAATGCTTTTGCAAGGTTTTTTACAACTTCGATATTTTCCTTTTTCCCTACGCCTCTACCAGCCGATACTATAATTTCAGCTTTTGTTAAATCAACACCTGTTTTTTCTGCCACCTCATAGCCTTCAAACTGTAATCTATCATCTGGGTTTATTTCATTAACAGACTCAATTTGTGCATTGCCAGATTTAAATGTTGCAAATGCTCCAGATTGAAGCGTTAGAACAACTTTTTGACTATTTGCTTTCACTCTTCTCCTCAGCTTCGCATTACAAAATGGCATTATATAGTTGTCATCAATAGCATCTATAATTTCTGAGATCAAAGCTGCATTTAAAGCTACAGATAATCTTGGGGCTAAATCCCAACCATATGATGAATGACTGAATACAATTATATCGGGATTTTCTTTTTCAACAACATTTATAATTAAATCCTTGTGTACTTTTGGATTATAGTCTTTTGCCTTGTTAATATCGGCTATATACACCTTGCCATCGTACTCTAATTTAGAATCAAGAGGTGCAACTACAAATCCAACTGTTTCTGAGCCAATTTTTTTGGAAAACCCAACAAGTTCATAAAAAGACTCATCTATGTGTCCATTTTTGTATTCACCAATTAAAAGCGCCTTCATTTTATACCTCCTACCTTAAAACCTGTGTTTTTTCTTTGAGTATGTTGATTAATTGATCAGCCATTTCATCCACTTTTCCTTCAAGCACTATAGAGCCTTTTTTCTTTTCTGGCACAAAAACCTCTAGATTTATAACCCTCGGTTCTTCATTTAAGAGTTCACTCACATTTATAGTGTTTAATTCTTTCTTTTTTGCTTTCATTATATTTGGCAATGTGGGATACCTTACAGTGTTTAAACCAAGCTGGCAGGTCAAAACAATAGGCGTTTTAGCAGATACTTTTGCTTTGATTCCGCCTTCTAATTCTCTTTTTACATTTACTTTTCCATCCACATATTCAAAACTCACAATTGTAGTCACGCAATTATAACCTAAAAGTTCAGACACAATAGGCCCAACTGCAGCAGAACCCCTATCTTGCGATTGCATACCTAGAAAAATAATATCAAAACTTTTATCCTTAGCATAATTTGCTATGATAGAAGCTATTTGAAACGAATCTTTTTTTTGAGGTTCATTATCTAGTACATGAACTCCTTTATCTGCACCAATAGCCAAAGCCTTTCTAATAGCTTCTTTTGTGCGCTCAGGACCAATAGAAAGGACTGTAATTTCTGTATTGGCTAATTTTTCTTTAAGTCTGACTGCTTCTTCCACTGCATATTCATCGTATTCGTTGATTTTGAAAGTTAAATCAGACTGTTCATACCACTGTTTGTCATTTGAAATTTTAAATTTAGATTCCATATCTGGAACCTGCTTGATACACACCAAAACATTCATACTAACCTCCTTTTAAGAAAAAATTACTTAATTAAAATATTAACACTGATATTCTATCAATATTTACGTAAATGTCAAGTATAAATTTATTCATTTTTCTATTGACAAACTAAATTTAATTTGATAAATATAAATGATGATTTTTAACGTAATGGTGAGTAAAGATGAACAATATTAACAATGAAGAATATTTTCAGATTGGAGAGGTTTCGAAGAAACTCAACATAACACCAAGAACAATTAGATATTATGAAGAATTTGGTTTACTTGATCCCCCGTTGCGTATAGAAAATGGCATAAGATTATATTCCAATGAAGATATAAGACGCATAAAATTTATTTTAAAATTGAAAGAATTAGGTTTAACACTAAAAGAAATGCTAGAGCTTACAGATATTTACAATCAACATAAGCAATCGATAGCTATTATGCCAAAACTTATTGAAATATTAGACAACCATATAGATAAAATCGACAGTAGAATTTCAAAATTAGCCTCTTTAAGAAATGATATAGTTGAATACAGAAAACGAATTCTAACGCTCATAGATCAAAATAAAGTTAAATAGGAGGTTTTGTAAATGAAAAAGGTACTTTTAACAGTCTTGTGTCTATTTTTTCTATCAAAGGTAGCTTTGGCTATAGATGTAGACGGTGTAAACGTTAAAGATAGCATAACAATTGACTCTAAGCAACTGCAGTTAAATGGCTATGGCATAAGGCACTATAGTTTTTTAGGAATAAAAATCTATGTTGGAGCATTATATACACAGACAAAAGTAAATACAACTCAACAGTTACTTTCTTCAAAACAAAATAAAGCTATCGCGATGTATTTTCTATACCCAAATGTGAGCAAAGATAAGATTGTAGGCGCTTTTAAAGATGGTTTTAAAGATAATTATCCATCAATTCTCAATACAAATGAAGAAAAAAGATTTTTAAGTTTTTTCACGCATGGAGTTAAAAAGGGCGATAGCATAAAATTGGTTTTGCTTGAAAATGGCCTAACTCAAATATATGAAAACGACTCTCTCATTGGACAAATTGAATCTCCAGAGCTTCAAAAAGCCATTATAATGGTTTATTTTGGCCCAAATCCACCAGATAAATCCATGAAAGAAGGCATGCTTGGCAAATGATTGTAGAAATTCAAAAACGATTTAGTGACTTTGATATGTATGGCCATGTAAATAGCGCGGTGTATTTCTCTTATTTTGAATATGCACGTACTATAGCATTAGGTGAGTTTTTTGAAAAAATCATGGATAATATATGGTTTGTTGTTGCCAAGCAGAGTTGCGAATATTTAAAGCCAATACTATTTCAAGATAAAGTCGTGATTGATTTAAAAGTAATAAAAATCGGTAAATCAAGCTTTGATATCGAATATATTGTAAAAAATGATTATGAAGTCTTTGCAAAAGGACTAAGTACGATAGTAGCTATCGATAAATATTCTAAAAAAGCCACACCTCTTAGTAAAGATATACTCAATTATTTGTCAAACCTATCTTAAGCAAATGCAAAACCTTACAATGTTTAAGGTTTTGCATGATTTATTCTAAATTTTTAGATTCTTCCCATAATTTGTTTAGTAAATCACTTGGAGCATTATTGAAGTCGCTTCCTAGTTTGTTTTCTATATACTCGAATCTTTTTATAATCTTATCAATGGATAAATGCAGCGCTTCTTCTGGGTCTATATCAAAAAATCTTGCAAGGTTAACGATACTAAACATTACATCGCCAAACTCTTCATTTTTTTTAACCCCTATTGCCTTATTAAATTCATTTAATTCTTCAATAATCTTATTTTCAATGCCATCTATACTGTCAAAATCTAAATCAACAGTTGACAATTTACGTTGAACTTTGTAAGCCCTAAAAAGAGCTGGCATCCTTTTTGGTATACCTTCAAGCAGCGATTTCCTATCTTTTTGCTTTATTTTATCCCATGCAGCTAAAACCTCACTTTGAGTATTGGCAACACTATTTCCAAATACATGTGGGTGGCGTTTAATTAACTTATTTATTAAGTTGTCTATCACATCCAAAATGCTAAATTCACCTTTTTGGGTTTTTATTACAGAATGAAAAATTACCTGCAATAAAACATCGCCTAACTCTTCGATGATTTTATGATTATCATCTTCTTCAAGTGCCTCAAATAATTCGTAAGCTTCTTCAATAAGGTTATTTTTAATAGACTCATTTGTCTGCTCTCTATCCCATGGACATTCTTTCCTTAGTCTTTCAATAATTTTTACAAGTTCGATAAATTTTATAGAAATTACATCACACACAATAGACTCCTACTTGACAAACAAATACTAATCTTATATGTATTATACACGATGAAAGAAGAAATGGAAAATTTTTTAAAGTTAGTAGAGAAATTTTATCAAGGTGAAATTAATGACTACTATTTATATTTACAACTATCAAAGACACAAAAAAATGAAGAATTAAAAACACGCTTGTATGAAATAGCGCAAATAGAAAAAAACCACTCTCTGTTTTGGAAAAAAATTGCCCAAAAACACAACTTTACAATAAATGATAAAATAAACACATTTAAAATAAAAATATCAGCCATTTTACAGCAGTTTTTATCTGCTACAGTTATAGTTTCTTTATTAGAAGCAAGCGAAAATTCAACAATAAAAGAATACTATGAATTCCTTAAAAATGACTTTTTAAATGAAAAAGAAAAAATGACCTTAAAAAACATAATCTTGGAAGAAATAGAACATGAAAGCATATTCAAAAAGGAATCACAAAAGCTTGGCGCAAACAATATTAGGGATTTTATACTTGGCATGAACGATGGTATAGTTGAAATTTTAGGGACTGTGGCTGGACTTAGCGCTGTATACCTAAACAATCCTTTTTTAGTTGGCATAAGCGGATCTATCGTAGGTATAGCAGGGGCACTTTCTATGGGTATTGGTGCATTTATTTCTGTCAGATCTCAAAGACAAATTGCTCAAAGCAAAAAAGAAAGAAACGAAATGCTCTTTAATGTAGCACCACACAGGGCATTTGAAGTACTAAAAGAAGATCTAATTGAATCTAATATAGATGAAAGTATTGCAAGCGAAATTACACAAAAATTACACAATTCAAATGCCGATCTCTCAAAGTTTTTGTCCCAAGAAGTAGAAGAAAACGAATTTAAATCAGGTTTTTTTACAGCGCTAGCTTATCTTATTGGTGTTTTATTTCCCGTTACGCCATTTTTCATTTTCAACACATCTTTGTGGGCACTACCTTTTTCTATTTTATTTGCATTTATAGCTTTATCAAGCGTAGGTACTACTGTGGCTATCGTGTCGGGCATTTCTATAAGGAAAAAAGTTTTTGAAATGGTAGCTTCGTCGTTTTTTGCAGCTGCGTTTGCTTATGGTTTTGGAAAGTTAGTGCAAATTGTGTTTCATATTAGTATCTGATTGTTGTAATTCTAAGTAAGCATCATATGCATTTTTGCAATCTTGATTTTCATACATAATTGTGCCATAGTTTTGTTTACAATAATTTAATCTTTGCATGCATGTTTTTGGGTGTGATAGATAGTATTGTTTTGAATGATATTGGTTGCATCCACTAAGAAAAAAAGGTACTATAATAAGCAAAGAAAATTTCAATTTTTTTACCATATTCTACTCTATTTCAACTAAATCATTTAAATCCAACACAATAGCACCCGCTATCAACATTTCGTTTACTGAATTTTGTTGTGATTGTTGTTCAACCGCTTTAGATGCATCGGATAAAAAAAATGTTGTATAGCCTAAATTAAGTGCTTCTAATATAGTAGCTCTAACACAATAATCTGTTGCAAGTCCTCCAATAAACAAACGCTTTATTTTTAATTTTTTCAAATGATTATCAAGGCCTGTTTCATCAAAACCAGAATATGCGTCTTTTTCAGCTTTTGTTGCTTTGGAAATAACAATAGTACTTTTAGGCAAATTTAAGCCACCATAAAACATAGAGCCAAATGTATCTTGAACGCAGTGAACAGGCCATATGCCACCAAAATCTTTAAATGAAGAATGGTTTTTTGGGTGCCAATCCCTTGTAGCAAATATAGGCAAATTGTGCTTTTCAAATAAGTGTATATATTTATTGGCCACATCAATAATAGAACACGCATCTTTGATAGCTAAGCTTCCAATGCAAAAGTCATTTTGTATATCAACCAAAATTAGTGCATCTGCTTGTCCAATTGCTACTTTCATGCTTTTGCCTCACTTATTCTAATTTTTTTAATAAACCAAACGTGTAATCCTTATCACATAATTCTTTAAGGCTTAGAATTTCACCTTCTTCCAACCGCTCAAGCAAGTGAAACACTATAGCAGTATCTCCTGTTTGCATTTCAACAGTTAATCGACGATATTCAATCTCAGTCTCTAAAAGCTCACTTAAGAATATAGCCGTAGCTTCATGACCCACAGCAGACACAAAAGTATTATTTTGAAGATTTTTTTTTGCTTCTAAAGTAGATATTTTATCATACCTATATAAACCAAAGTTTGTCAAAATTGGACCATTCAATACATAAATCATAGTATTTATAATAACAGATTTCGGTAAATTTTCAACTCTCCCATTTACATTAATAGCAAATTGGTCGGGGCGAGAGGATTTGAACCTCCGACCACTTGAACCCCATTCAAGTGCGCTACCAGTCTGCGCCACGCCCCGCACTTATATTAAAACCATTCTGTTTTAAATCTTCATAAACATCCCTGCCACACAAAAACTTAATTTCATATCTTTTATTACTTATTTCTTTTTGTTTGTCAACAATAATATCAAAACCCAAGTTACTCCAAGCTGATAGAAATTTATTCTTATCTGATTCACTCATCTGACCTAAATTTGCGTAGTATTTGCCATTTATAATTTTTACACCAACTATATTGTAGCCTTTTGCTTTGAGAACATTCTCAAAAACTAAAAACTTAGATCTATCCATTCCACCTACATAAATCAAATAATTATATTTATAATTTTCAATTTGCCTTACAATGTAGCTGATGTGTTTTTGTCCTAATATGGATTTTAAATTGTTCAACTGTTCATTGCCACACAGAACAACACAACTCTTTTGTATAATTTTGGGCATTTCAACGGGATTTGAAATTTTGTTTTGTGGGTTTTGAATTTTCACAACCTCTTTAACTTGTGGATTAGGCTTAATACTTTCACTTTTTTCGGTTTTTGGTTCTGTTTTTGGTTGATGTATAATTGCGATTGTTGCATTTGCTTTGTTTAAAGTAGCATTTTGTAATTTTACCGTTACGCTAAATGTATTATTTGTATTATTAAATTTGGCTGTTTTTTTTATTTTTTCAATATTATTAATTAGTGTATGATTTTTTAAGTTTTCTATCTGATTTTTTGTTTCTTTCTTGGCGAAATAAAATCCAGCAAAAATTGTTACACTAAGCGCTAAAATGACAATCAATGAAATAAATAAGAATTTTACAAAAAGTACTTTTGACTTTTTTGGAATATCAATCTTTTTAGGTATATTGTTTTTTAAAAGATTAATTTCAAACATAAGTTATTTAAAAATCATCTGCAAACTAGGAATTTTTGATAAATCTAACAAATTTTTTATATTATCTAATCCAAACAAATTTGCAATTGACGAATTATTGTTGCTCAAATCTACAAATTTTAAATTCTTTCTATGTGTATAATCTTCTAGATAATGTTTAGCAGCCTCAAAACCACCTATCGAATCTACCAAATGCTGATCTAAAGCCATTTGCCCAGTAAAGACTCTACCATTTGCTAAAGGCCTTAATTTTGCTATGCTAATATGCCTTGATGTAGATACAGCATGCAAAAACTGATTATAAACACTTTCAACAACACTAAATAACATCTCTTTATCGGCTTGTGTAGGTTTTCTCAGTGGGTTTCCCGCATCTTTTACTTCGCCACTTTTTACAACAAACTCTTCAATTCCAATTTTATTTGCTAGCTTATAGGCATTAATTCCTTCAAATATAACGCCAATACTACCAGTTAAAGAAGCTGGATAAGTTACAATTTTACTTGCACCTAATGATGCAAAATAAGCTCCGCTTGCGCCTACACTCTCAATTAAAGCTACAATAGGTTTTTTTTGATTTATTCTTTTTACTAAATAGTAAATTTTTTCACTCTGAGTAGCATCGCCACCAGGGGAATTTATTTTTAGCAAAATTGCATCAAACAACGGATCTTTTTGTGCCTGTTGTAACTGCTCACATATTGCAGATGCGCTACTTGGTGTTATAATGCCATCGATATTAATAACTGCAACTTTAGTGGGGCTAAAAATATTGTAAAAAAGATTCATTACAAAAACAATAAAAAAAATTATGATAAAAATCTTTATTATCTTTTTCATAAATAAATTTTACATCAATCTTGAAATCATTTTTCTCTTTGATATTTCTAAACGGATTATTTTTATTTTAACTTTTTCATCTTTATTGACGCCAATATTGTTCAGTTCGCTTCTTGGTACGAGACTTTCAACGCCATTTTCTAACTTTACAAACGCACCAAAATCCTTTATGCCAGTTACAATGCCTTCAACAATATCGCCAACTTTATATTTGCCTTCTATTAAACTCCATGGGTCTGGTTCAAGCTGTCTTAGAGATAAAGCAATCCTTTTTTTATCTAAATTAATTTCGATAATTTTCGCTTTAATTTTATCAGAAATATTTAAAATAGGTCTTTCCTCTGGTGACCACGATAGTTCATTAGTATGAATTAAACCTTCTACGCCTTCTTCCAGTTTTAAAAACACACCAAAATCTTTTATGCCAGTTATGGTGCCTTCAACAATATCGCCAACATGAAACTTTTCTTCTACAAAAGACCATGGCTCCGATTGAAGTCTCTTGATGCTTAAAGCTATTTTTTTCTTTAAAACATCGACCATTAAAACTTTTGATTTTATTCGTAAACCAACACTTAAGTCTTCTTTGGCATCTTTTGGAAATTTTATCCAACTAATCTCAGAGTTATGTATCAACCCCTCCACACCGCCTTCAAGTTCAACAAATATACCATAATTGACTATATTTGAAATTAAGCCCTCTACTACATCACCTTCTTTGATTTTTACTTCTTCCCACGGGTCTTTAGTTAAGTGTTTGATACTTAGAAATATTCTTTTTTTATCATCTCTATCTTCAATACGCATAACTTTAGCTTTGATCTCATCCTGCGGATTTAAAACATCCTGTGGTTTTAAAATCTTTTTCCAGGAAATATCTGTAATATGCACAAAACCATCGATACCTCCAAGATCAACAAAAACACCATAGTCAACAATATTTTTTACCTTGCCTTTAACAATATCTCCAACCTTTAATTGTTCTATTAAATCAGTCTTTTTCTTATTATTTATCTCTTCTAATAGCTGTTTTCTTGATAAAATGGCATTCTTTTTTTGTTCATCTAAACTTATAACTTTGAATTCATATTCTTTGCCAATATAGTAGTCAAAGTTCCTTCTTTTGGATAAGTCTACCAAAGAACCTGGCAAGAAAGCTACAAACCCATCAACATCCACTAAAAATCCGCCTTTTATAGACGCTTTTATAACACCTTTAACGGGCTTATCTTCTTTGAAAGATTGAGTTATTATATTAAACCCAATAATTCTATCTGCTCTTGCTTTTGATAACATTTGAAAACCATTTACATCTTGTTTTCCCAAAAACATAACTTTTACTGTATCACCGATATTACATTCATTCTTAAACTCATTCAATGGTACAATACCTTCAGACTTGTATCCTATATCTACAAATACATAGTCATCCTTAATGTTTATAACAGTGCCTTCAACAATTTGTCCTTCTTCAAAATCTTTAAAAGTATTTTCATAGTTCAATACATAATCTTTATCCATGAATACCTCCCCTACCTTTATTTTTATTATAACTCATAAAAAAAGCTTGTCAATAAATAAAAACTTGACAAGCGCAAACAATCGTTTAAAATTACACTTATGATTGATTTTCACACTCACACAGTTTTTAGCGATGGAGAACTTATACCATCTGAACTGGTAAAAAGGGCAAAAGACAAAGGCTACAGAGCAATTGCTATAACTGATCATGCTGATTTTTCCAATGTGGAAATAATAATCAAAAATATTAAAAAAGCAACATTTGGTCTTGAAAAATACTATGGTTTGTATGTATTTTGCGGTGTAGAGATAACGCATGTACCTCCTAAATTAATAAAAAATGTAATTTTAGCAGCTAAGCAATTAGGTGCAGACTTAATTGTAGTTCATGGTGAAAGCCCTGTTGAAAATGTTGCAAAAACTACTAACTTTGAAGCCATAACTAGCAAATGTGATATTTTAGCACACCCAGGTTTAATTACTCAAAAAGAAACTGAGCTTGCGGCAAAAAATAATGTTTATTTGGAAATTACAGCAAGAAGCGGGCACAGTTTGACAAATGGTCATGTATTTCAAATGTCAAAAAAGTACGGTGCAAAATGTATAATAAATACGGATACTCATTCTCCATATGATCTCATTGACATTAATTTTGCAAAGGTTATATTATACGGTTGCGGCATGGATGAAAGTATAGTTAATCAAACGTTAGCTAATTCTGAAGAGTTACTAGAAAAAGTTTTAAAAAGGAGATTTTCGTGCTTAAAAAAATAAGCGTATTTTTTATTTTTTTAACAATATTTTCTGTGTATTCTTGCTCAAGCACTAAACATATAAACCTAACAGTCGAAGAAAAACCACTACCTATTGCAAAGCAAAAAAGCATCGTTAGCCCACCTGTAAAAATAGAGAAAATTTACAGTATAGGTCCAGTTTCTTATAGAGCCAAACTTTTTATTTATGACGATACGATATACATAGGAAGCACAAATAAGCGTTTATATATGATAAATTTAAAAACAAATGAAGCAAAACACTTAGACATCAAAGAGCCTATTGAAGCTGAAATTTATGCGGATAATTACATATATGTTGGAACTACAAAAGGTCAGTTGTACAAAATTGATTATAAAAACAATATTGTCTGGCAAAGACAACTTGGCTTTCCTATTGTCGGTGGCATAATAGAAGACAATGGTTATCTGTATGTTACAACAACAGACAACACGCTCTATAAAATAGATAAATTAGATGGAAAAATTGCTTGGGAGTTTCATAGAAATACAGCACCAATGAGTGTGAAAGGCTTTAGTGTGCCAGTTATCACAGAAGATTCTATATATATAGGTTTTAATAATGGAATGCTCTATAGAATAACTAAAAGTGGCGATGAAATTTGGGAAGTAAAGGTTGGCAAAGGCGAACTATTCGTTAATGTTGATTCAAAATATCAATTAACTAACTCACATGTTTACGCAACTAGCACAACTGGTTATACGCAGTCTATATCAATTGACAAAGCAACACCATTATGGTCCAAAGAAGTATCAAGCTTTGCAAACTTAGAAACTTCGCCCTTTGCTCTTTTTGTAGCAAATGAGAATGGAGGCGTAGAAGCGCTAGATCCACAAAGCGGCAGTATTATTTGGACTAAAACGCTAAGCTACAATTATGATGTGTATTCAATGTATCTATCCGGCGATGATTATTTATTTTGCCTATTATCGAATGGGAGGCTATGCGTATTAAATGCTTTAAATGGTAAAATTATGCAAATATTTAATTTGGGTGGTACATTTGATTCAAAATTTACATATTATAAAAATGCACTTTATATAATTTCTAGAGACGGCGATATTTATAAAATTTATTAATAAGGTAAAATATGCAAAACAATGATGAAGAACAAAAACCAAACAAAAACAATAATTATCAGAATTTAATAAAGTTTTCTTTATTTTATTTGCTAATTGGACTTCTGGCTATATACTTTTATCAGAATTTTTTTTCAATTGAAAAGAAAACTCTTACTTATTCAGAATTTAAATCGCTTGTTGCAAAAAATAGAGTAATAAGCTGTGAAATATCATCTCAATACATAAAAGGCGAATATTTAAACAATAAAAATAAAAAAGAAAACTTTGTGACAATTGCAGTTAATGATCCCAATTTAGTAAAAGATTTAGAAGTTCATCATGTGAATTTTAGTGGCACTATAACAAATACTTGGCTTACAAATCTAATTTTTGGATGGATTCTACCCTTTGGACTGCTGTTTTTTTTATGGTGGTTTATGACCAAAAAAATCAGAGGTTCAAGTGGTTCAATCTTTGGTTTTGGCAAAGGGAGATTTAAGGTTTATTTAAATAAACGGCCAGATGTAAAATTTTCTGATGTGGCTGGCATTGATGAAGTTAAATATGAAGTTGAAGAAATTGTCGAATTTTTAAGAAATCCAAATAAATTTCAAAGATTAGGCGGAAGAATACCTAAGGGGGTTTTGCTTGTTGGGGCACCGGGAACAGGCAAAACGTTGCTTGCAAAAGCTACAGCTGGCGAAGCTGAAGTTCCATTCTTAAGTATAAGTGGCTCTGAGTTCATTGAAATGTTTGTGGGTGTTGGCGCAAGTAGAGTGAGAGATTTGTTTACAGAAGCAAAAAAATTGGCACCATGTATCGTATTTATTGATGAGATTGACACAATAGGCAAAAGTAGAGCAATAAATACTATTACGTCAAATGATGAACGAGAGCAAACACTAAATCAATTACTTGCAGAAATGGATGGTTTTGAATCAAATTTAGGCGTTATTATTATGGCTGCAACAAATAGGCCAGAAATTTTAGACCCAGCACTTTTAAGACCAGGTAGATTTGATAGACAAATCATAGTTGATAAGCCAAATGTCAATGGACGTGAGGCAATTTTCAAAGTCCATGTAAAAAAGATAAGATTAGATAAAGATGTTGATTTAAAAAAATTAGCACAAATGACGCCAGGACTTGTAGGTGCTGATATCGAAAACATTGTTAACGAAGCTGCATTGCTAGCTGCAAGAGAAAACAGTGAAACTGTAAATATGAAACATTTTGAAGAATCTATAGAAAGACAAATTGCTGGACTTAAAAAACAAAATAGAGCAATGAGAGAAGAAGAAAAGAAGCGTGTAGCTGTTCATGAATCCGGTCATGCAATTATTGCTTATTTAACACCAAATGCAGATAAAGTGCATAAAATTTCTATCATACCACGTGGCGTTGCTGCACTAGGATATACTCAGCAGCTACCAACAGATGACAGATATCTAATTACAAAACAAGAAATGCTAAATATGATAAAAGTGCTTTTTGGCGGTAGAATTGCTGAAGAAATTGTTCTAAAGGACATTTCCACTGGTGCACAAAATGATTTATCACGTGCTACTGATATTGCAAGAAGTATAGTTACTAAATTTGGTATGAGCAACACAATAGGCCTTGTTGTCTTGGAAGATCCAGCCAAATCGAGATTCTTAGGCTCAGAAGGTGTATTTGCTCAAAAAGATGAAATTAGTGAAAAAACCAAAGAAGCTGTAGATGAAGAAATAAAAAGTATTTTAAATGATTGTTACGCCCAAGCAAAGAAAACACTCGAAAATAACCTCGATAAACTTGAAAAGTTAACGAATTTACTTTTAGAAAAAGAAGAAATTAACGAAGAAGAATTAAAAAATATTATGGAGAACAAAAATGTATAATGTAAGCAAAATTTTAGTAGCCATTGACTCAAGTCCATATAGCACAAATGCAATAAAATTTGCGCTTGAATTTGGTAAAAAGTTTGATTGCATTGTAGATGCATTGCATGTCATTGATACAGTTCAACTTGAAGGTCCATTTATTTATGATCTAAGTGGTGTTTTAGGTTTTGAGCCTTTTATAAACTTTAGCGCAGAACTAAAAAAAGCACTTGAAGAAAAAGGTAGGAGTATATTGCAAGCATTTTCTGAAATGGCTCAAAATGAAAATGTTAAATCTCACTCTTTTATAGAGGTAGGAATTATACCAATTACAATAGTAGAAACTTCTTTTGAATACGATATGATTTTTATAGGCAAAAAGGGTGTAAACGCATCATTTGAAAGGGGTATTTTAGGAAGCAATATTGAATCAATAATTCGAAAATCAAAAAAACCTATTTTTGTGGCAGATAAAAATTTTTATGAGATTAAAAATATCGTTGTTGGTTATGATGCAAGAGAGCCTTCCAAAGAAGCACTTCAATTAGCAAACATCTTGGCACAAAATTTGCATGCTAAGATTCATATAGTAAATGTTAGAAAAACTGATAATGAAACTTTAGATGATAAATATCTTAATATTGTATACCTAACAAAACAAAAAAGCGTTGCAGATACGCTAATTGAATACGCAAAAACAGTTCAAAATCCTCTATTAATGCTTGGCGCGTACAATAAAAATCGCCTCTTAGAAATGATTATTGGTTCAACTACAGAAGCAATATTGCGCAAAGAATGTGATTTACCCTTAATAATCATAAGATAATTAGAACTATTTTTATTTAGTAATGAATCTGCTCTACTTAGTAATATAATTTTAAATTGTTTTCTTGTTAAATAACTGATTATAAATATTTTTTTTATATCATATGATTGGATTTAGTTACATTTATAATGTTGTTTTTTATATATATTACTTTATCATTTTATTTTTTACTTTACAAAAATTTGAAATTTTGATATATAAATTGAAGGTTAATCTCTTAAAAGGGGGCTACGATGAAAAAAATTATAATGTCCGCCTTCTTGTTTTTAACGCTGGCAACAAATGCTCATGCTAGTATATACATTGTAAAGAAAGGTGACACTCTTACAACAATTGCACAAAAATTAGGCATCCCATTAGAAAAATTAAAAAATGCAAACCCAAATATTAAAAGCTCTGATTTAAGTATAGGGCAGAAAATACTCATTCCTTCTGAAAATACTACCAAAATATCACAAAAATCATCTCCAAATATATCACAAGCAAAGATTTATATAGTTCAAAAAGGTGACAATGCTTATGATATAGCAAGGAAACTAGGATGCAGCATAGATGAGCTAAAAAAAATAAATCCAAATCTCGACCTTTCTAACTTAAATATAGGCGATAGAATTGTCATACCCAATAATTCAAAATCTACTTTTAACACTCAAATGGCTAATATCTATATTGTCAAAAGCGGTGATACAGCTTCTACAATAGCTAATAAATACAACATTGCTTTATCTGAATTAGAAAGGCTAAATCCACAATTGAATTTGTCTAATATCAACATCGGCGATAAAATTATCTTACCAAAAAATTCTACTGTTGCACAAATAGCAAAGCAAAAGCAAATAACTTCAAACGATTACTTATACAAGGTTGAACCTAATGATACGCTAAGCGCAATATCGGACAAAACTGGCATTACAATGAGTCAGATTAAAAGTTTGAACCCAAATGTTGATTGGTCAAACTTGCAAATTGGTGAAAAAATTATTTTGAAAGCAATACCTCAAAAAGAACCCACAGTATATAAAAATACTAATTTTACACAAGCTACAGATGAAAATAAAAACTTCATAAAGTACACAGTAATTTCTGGCGATACACTTTTTTCTATCGCAAAAGCTTTCTCTACAACAACTTCTAATTTAAAGAAAATAAATTCTCTATCAAGCAACAACCTTTCCATTGGTCAAACACTATTGGTTCCAACGAAAATTATGTCAACAAACACTCAAGAGCAGCTTGCGACAACAAATAAAGATTTAAGTAATCAAGATGAAAATTCAACTTCTAAACCATCAAGCGAAAATCAAATTGTAACAAGTAGTTACAATGAAAACAATAATTACTCTTTATATTTGGATCATTACATTGTTCAAAAAGGTGATACACTTTATACGATAGCAAAGAAATTTGGCACAAGCGTAGATAGTATTGTATCTCTAAATAACCTACCAAACAATGAAATCAATGTCGGTGAAACCTTATTAGTACCAAAAAATAACTCAAATATTGCAAATACTAATTTTTCAACAAATGAGTATTCATTGGTAAATAAAGAAAATACGCTAAATGAAAGACTAGTAAAATATGCTAAACTATTTATTGGTACACCTTATCAGTGGGGTGGCACTAATTTGTCAACAGGTGTAGACTGTTCTGGTTTTGTGCAAGATATCTTTGCAAAATTCCATATAGATTTACCTCGCACCAGTTCTGAACAATTTAATGTTGGAAAACCTGTATCGCTAGCAAATATCAAACCAGGCGATTTGCTTTTTTTTCAAACGTATAATGGGGCTTATCCTTCGCATGTAGGAATTTATATTGGAGACAATAAATTCATTTCTGCATTGAATAAAGATACTGGCGTTGTAATATCACCTCTAGATGGTTATTTTTTAAGTAGATTTGTAGGTGCAAGAAGAGTTTTACCGTCTAATGAAAAATTTGATGATACTGGGAATAGACCCGGGTAGTAAAGTTACTGCTTTTGGTATTGTAGATTGTCTAAATAAAATATGCCGCTACGATTTTATAAAACTTCAAAATATCAATAACTTTGATGATAAATTGTGCATGGTATTTGAAAAAACACAAGAAATTATTAGAGATTATAATATAACAGAAGTTGCTGTTGAAGATGTATTTTATTCCGTAAATATAAAATCATCCCTTAAACTAAGTGAAATAAAGGGCGCAATATTAACAGCTGTAAAAGTCGCTCATATTAACATAGCACATTATTCGACAAGAGAGGTTAAACAAGCAGTATCTGGGTACGGAGCAGCATCAAAGGCTCAACTTAAATTTATAATAGAAAAATTTTTCAATACAAAATTAGATAAGCTACCATTGGACGTGTCAGATGCCATTTCAATTGCTCTTGCGCATTGCAGCTACAAGCATACCGCAAGCCGCATTGATTGATTCACCTTTAGACTTTCTTACCGTCACAAACATTTTTTTGTCCCTTAAACTTTGTGCAAAACGCTCTATGGTTTGATTGTCACTTGGATAGAAATTTCTACTATAATAATGTCTATTTAGAGGTATTAAATTTAGCTTGCATTTGATAGAGCCCAATAATTTAATTAAATTCCTTATGTCTTCTTGCGTATCATTAAAATCTTTAATCATAATATATTCAAATGTTAATCTTTTTCGCTCGGGTAAAGGAAAATTTTTAACAGATGTTATTAATTCTTCAATTGGATAGGTATTGTTTATGGGCATCAAAAAACTTCTCTTCAAATCGTCAGCTGCATTGAGCGAGATAGCAAGATTTATATACGCTAAATCTTTTTTTAGTCTTTCAATAGCAGGAACAACTCCACAGGTAGAAATTGTAATTCTACGCCTCGATATGTTTAAACCATACTCACTGTTTATTATCAAAATCGACTTTATTGTATTTTCATAATTATCAAGCGCCTCACCCATTCCCATAAATACAATATTTGGAAGTCTCTTGGTTGTTTTCTTAACGATATTGCAAATATGACTTACTTGATAAACAATCTCCCAAGTTTCTAGGTTTCTTGTAAATCCTAATTTACCTGTTGCGCAAAACTTACAGTTCATTTTACATCCAACTTGAGTAGATACACAAATCGTGTTTTTTCCATCTCTCATTGGTATTAAAACTGATTCTATAGTGCAACCATCCAATAATTTAAATAAAAATTTTCTAGTACCATCGCTGTCATTTTTTACATTATATTCAAGCTTTGGTATTAAAAGTTTTTCACTTAACATGTTTCTATCTGATTTTTTCAAAACACTGATATTAGAAAAATCGTCAACACCGTTTACATATATAAAATTGAACAATTGACTTGCTCTATACTTTGCTAAACCTAAAGTCATTACATATTCTTCAAGTTCAGAAAGTGTAAAATTAAAAAAGTTTTCCATTTTATTTTTTTATGCCCATTACAACTTCTATCTTTTCTTTTAAAACCTCAGGCGTGAAAGGTTTTACTATGTAATT
>JAVRLY010000025.1:0-19427 GCA_031960885.1 Desulfurella sp.
ATTGGGTTATAATAGTTGATTATCATTTACGAAGATATTTGCCAATTAAATTAGACATTAAATGATCAATAAAATTTGTCCAAAATTTGTCCATAGAAAAAAAATAATGAAAAATTCAATCGGCGGTGACTACCATAATTGGCGTCAATACAGCAAAAAAATGGTGCCGAGACGTGGAATCGAACCACGGACACAGGGATTTTCAGTCCCTTGCTCTACCGACTGAGCTATCTCGGCACTCGAATACTAGTATAAAAAAAAATGTTTGATTGTCAACTGTAAAATCTCATTTTATCTTTTTTTAAAATTTGGTTGTCTTTTTTCAATAAATGCATTTACACCTTCAACAGCATCTTGTGTAGCAGCCAAACTTGCAAACAGCTCGCTCATGTAATCAGCACCCTTGTGATACTCTAAATCACTTAGTCTATATATACCAATTTTGCCTATTTCTAGTGCAAGTGGACTTTTGTTAGCTAGTGTGTTTGCAAGCTCAAGCGTGGCTTCTTCTAATTTTTCATCATCAACAACACGGTTTATTAATCCTAATCTCAAAGCTTCGTCTGCTGAAATGATTTCGCCAGTTAAAACCATCTCTAAGGCTTTTTTTCTACCAACTAAGCGCGACAGAGGAACAGCTGGTCCAAGACAGATTAATCCCACATTAATGGCTGTTGTACCAAATTTTGCACTTTTTGCGGCAACTGCTAAATCACATGCAAAAACAAGTCCGGCACCGTTTGCTAGTGCATATCCATGAACCTGAGCGATTACAGGCTTTTTCATATTTGCTATGGTGTGATTGTGTTCATCCATAAGCTTGATAAATTCTCTATATTCTTTATGTGTTCGACCTTTTCTGAACTCTTCAAGCTCTATACCAACGGAAAAGTTTTTGCCATTTGCCTTTATAATAACTACCATTACTTCATCATCTTTATCAAAATCCATAAGGGCATCATTTAGCTTTCTTGCAAATGGCACATTAAATGTGTTCCAACTTTGTGGCCTATTTAGTGTAATAAAACCAATTTTACCTTCTTTTGATGTTAAAATTTCATCCATTTTAATTCCTCCTTAAATTTCTCTTATTATTCTATTCATTTTTTCGTCATTAACAATGACAGATTTTATTTCATTTATTCTGCTTTCATCCCAATTTTTTCTAATATGATTAACTATTAGATTTAACCTTAAATCGGTTGGGTATTTTTCGAAAAATAAGTAAATTCTATTAAACTGCTCTAAAATTGATACAGGTTTAGCTTCTTTTAACTCATAAATCTCATCATTTGATTTTTTTATTTTTACACGAGTAAATTTGTACTCTGGCGTGTCAACAGCCCAATCTGTGTTTTCTGTTAATAGTGCGTTAGTTTTAGGATGTATAAAGTGAAATGTTGTATATAAAACACCAGGTTTTATTTTGTCGGTGATTTTAGCTTTTAATGTAACTTTTGCATTTTCGCTTTCTACCTCTACAAGGTCATTTTCATGAATATCGAATTTTGATGCATCTTGAGGATTGATTTCCAAATAATCAGAATTATAAAATACGTTATTTTTAGTTCTGCGTGTTTGGTTGCTAGAATTATAGTGAAATAAGTTTCTTCCTGTTGTCAAAATATATGGATACTCGTCAAAGACGGGATTTGGAATGTAATTAGTAATAAAGAACTTTCCTTTTTTATTCAAAAACTCATCTTTGTGCAATATTTTAGTTCCATTTTCATTATCTTTGTCAACTGGCCACAAAAGTGAACCGTATTTTTCTAATTTTTGATAAGTTAAGGTACTGATTTGAGGACTTAAAGCTGTAATTTCGTTAAAAATTTCTTCTTCGCTATTATAATCCATTGTATAGCCAAGCTTGCTTGATAGTTTTGTTATAATTTTGTACTCATCTATACCGCTTAATGGTTGGATAACTTTGTTTACTTTTGATATACGTCTTTCCCAATTTGTAAACGTACCGTTTTTTTCTAAAAATGACGAACCTGGCAATACTACATGGGCAAAATGAGTTGTCGGACTAAGGAAAAGTTCTTGAACAACAAGAAATTCAAGCGATTCTAGTGCTTTTTGAATATGGTACGTATTTGGGTCAGTTTGAAATACATCTTCTCCTACGATATACATACCTTTTAGCTTTCCATTAATAGCAGAGCGAAACATTTGCGGTATAGTTAGACCTACATGCGTATCTAATTTTTTTTGCCACATACTTTCAAATGCTTTGCGCGTATTTTCATCGCTTATATGTCTGTAGAATGTGAATACATTTGGGAAAGCGCCCATATCTGAAGCACCTTGAACATTATTTTGCCCTCTAAGTGGGGAAACTCCGCAGCCTTCTTTTCCAACAAAGCCGCAAAGCATTGCTAAATTGGTTAGACAAAAAACACCGCTTGAACCATAGGAATGCTCTGTAACGCCAAGACCGTATACTATCGTAGACTTTTTTGAAGTTGCAAATTCTATAGCTGCCTTTTCTATTAAGTGTTGGTCTACTCCAGCTATTTTTGATACATGAGTGGGGCTATTTTCATCGTCTAATATAAAATCAAGCCATAATTTAAATGATTCTATGTCGCATCGACTTTCAATAAAGTCTTTGTCATAGAGTTTTTCTTTTACGATAACATGAGCTATTGAGTTTAATAGAGCAACATTCGTGCCTGGTTTTAGCTGTAAATGAAGCGATTGTATATTTGGTTGTTTTGCTAAATCAATAGCTCTTGGATCAATAACAATAATTTTTTTACCCATAATTGCAAGTTGTTTTATAAGTGATCCAACAACTGGGTGAGCATGCGTCGTATTGGAGCCTACTATCATTATGCAATCGGCTTTTTTGAGTGATTCAATGTCTGCTGTGCCTGCACCTGTTCCAAATGCATTGCCAAGCGCAAAGCCCGTTGGCATATGGCATACACGCGCGCAATTGTCAATATTATTATTTTCAAAAGCGCAGCGTACAAGTTTTTGTACCAAATAAACCTCTTCATTTGTACATCTAGAAGATGCCAAGCCAGCAAGAGCATATTTTGAATACTTTTCTTTTATTTGTAAAAATTTATTTACAGCAAAATCCAATGCTTCTTCTATTGAAACCTCTTTAAATTCGTCCGTTATTTTTTCCCTAATAAGTGCTTTTTTAATGCGGTCGTTTGAGTTTACAAATTCCCATGCAAATCTTCCTTTTACACACAAATGGCCTTGATTTGGACCGTTATCATCACCAACTATATTTACAATTGTATTTGCTTTGGATTCAACTATAACATGACAACCAACACCACAAAAACCACAGGTTGTTTTTGTAAAAGTATTTCCTGACCCCATCGTAATTACGTTTTTTTCAATTAAGGCACCAGTAGGGCAAGCCTTTATACACGTACCACATGATACACATTCTGAATTTATAAAATCGCTAAGCCCTGGATTAATATAAGATTCATAGCCCCTTGCTAATATAGTTAGTGCAAAATTTCCTTGAATTTCTTCGCACGCTCTTACGCAACGCGCACACAAAATACATTTTGATGAATCAAACTCAAAGTAGGGGTTTGAATAGTCTTTAATATTTTTTATTTGTGTTTTGGTATCGTATCTAACTTGTCTTATGCCAACTAAACTAGCAGCTTCTTGAAGTTCGCATCTTAAATTATTTGCACATGTAGTACAATCAAAATTATGTTCGCTTAAGTAAAGCTCTACAATATTGCGCCTAATTTTATTAATCTCATCTGAATAAGTGCGAATAACCATACCTTCTTGCACGACAGTTGTGCAACTTGTAAAAAAACCCTTTTTCCCTTCAATTTCAACTATGCACAATCTGCATGAACCGTATGGTTTTAGATGCTCGAATGCGCACAGCGTAGGTATTTTAATGCCAGCATTTTTTGCCGCTTCCAAGATTGTTTGGCCCAGTTGCGCTTTTACTGGTTTGTCGTCGATAATTACGTTAATTGTATTCACACTAGCCCCCTATACCAAAGTCATCATTGAAATACTTCAAAGCGCTTAAAACGCTTGCATGTGTTAACCCACCAAGCCCGCAAAGAGAAGCTTCTTTCATTGTTTCTAAAAGCTCATTCAATAAACTCAATTTTGATGATGTATTATGCGCTAAATCAGATAAAATTTCTTTTAGTCTTACTTGACCAATTCTACATGGTGTGCATTTGCCACAGGATTCATGTATATAAAAATCAACAAGATTAAGCAAAATATCTTTCATAGTAGTATATTTGTCAAACACTACAATGCTGCCATGACCTAATATAAAGCCTTCTTTATTAAGCTCATTATTGTTTATTTTAAGGTAAAACTTGTCTTTTGGCACAAATGCACCCAACGGTCCGCCAATTTGCACAGCTTTAACATCATCGATGTTTGTTCCACCAAAATCACTTACCAATTCCTCAATCGTTACGCTGTTATCAATAACTTCAAACAGTCCGCTCCTTTGGCAAGCGCCACTTAGTTGGACTGGGATTGTAGGTTTATCTCTTGAGCCTTCAAATAATCTTACAATATCTACAAAAGTTAAGACATTTAAAAGCAATGTTGGTTTATTGAACAGACCACTTACAGCAGGCACAGGTGGGCGAGGGCGAACAAGTGCTTTTTTATTTTCTAAACTTTCAATTAATGCAGTTTCTTCGCCACAAACGTAGGCTCCAGCGCCTACTACAACTTCTAAATCAAAATTATAACCATCATTTTTACCTAGATAATTGTTTTTATACGCTATTTCAATTGCCTTTTCCAAGATATTTTTGGCATTTTTATATTCAGACCTTAAATAAATATAACCAATTTTAGAACCAACTGTAATTCCAGCAATAATCATACCTTCAATGAGGCTAAATGGATCGTTTTCAATAATTAGTCTATCTGCAAATGACCCAGAATCGCCTTCGTCTGCATTGCAAATAATGTACTTTTTTTCAGATGCTTCATTATAAACAGTTTGCCATTTTATAAAGGTTGGAAAATATGCACCGCCTCTGCCTCGAATATCGGCTGCTTTTATTTTGTCTATTACTTCTTGTGGGGATAGATTCAAAACAGATTTTAAAGCCTTAAATCCACCTAATTTGGTATAATCATCAATGCTCAAAGGATTGTTTTTGCCCAAATTTTTGAAAATTACTCTGTGCTGATTTTTTAAATATGGTAATTCTTCAACATTTCCTAAATATTTTTTACTAGTTTGCAGGTTTTTTAAAATGTCATCAATATCATCTTTTTCTACATTGCCAAAAGCCATTGTTTTATTGGTTTGTTCTATTTCTAAAAGCGGCTCAAGCCACATCAGACCTCTTGTTGAATACGTGCGAGTGTTTAATTGCTCTGATTCAATGTTTTTAAGTTTATTGTAAATTTCTAATGAGCCAACCGATGAAGGTGTAGTGTCAAGCGATATGTAAATATTCATACTAATTCCTTTAATTGATTTAATAGCTTATCAAATTTTTCAATATTCATATCGCCATATACAACGCCATCAACCATAATAGATGGAGAACGTGGACAATTACCCAAACAATAAACACTATCTAAAAAGAAATCTTGATTAAACTCACCTATGTTTATATTTAGCTTATTTTTGATATAATCTGTTAATGTTTTAACATTTTTTGCTTGACAACTTTCTGCTTGACAAACGCGTATATGGTGTTTTGCGTTTGTTGGTTGTATGCGAAAATCTTTGTAAAAAGTTATAAAACCATACAATTGTGCATATGATAAATTAAAAGATTTACACAAATCATTGATAGCTTCTTGCGGTATATAGCCTAAATTATCTTGAATAGAATGCAAGATATTTAATAATTTACCCGTTTCATCTGAGTTTAATTGAGATTGTGACATAATTAATCCTCCTAATTAATATACCCTATTCATTATATAAAATTTAATTGTTAAAGTCAATGTTGAGATTAAATATTAAGAAATAATTAAATAATGGTTATATGCTTGATTTAAGATAGAGTTTACATATTATAGATATTATGAGTCTAAAAAGTTTTTTTGTTTTAATGTATGTAACAGTAGTTACAATTGGTGCTATTTATGTTCCACAGCCACTACTGCCAGAGATTAGCAGGTATTTTAATCAAAGTATGAATACAGTCTCTTTAATTATAAGTGTTGCGCTTATACCTTTAGCTATCGTTCCTATTATCTATGGTTATATTTTATCATATTTTGCGCCAAAAAAACTCATACTAGTGTCTTTATTAATTCTTGTTTTTATAAATTTTTTCATATCTGTCTCACAAAATATATATTGGGTTATTGTTTTAAGACTATTTGAGGGATTTTTAATATCGGCGGTATTGACTTCAAATATGACTTATATTTCTTTAAGTGCAGAAAGCAACAAAGTATCACTATATATGTCTTATTATATAGCAACAACCATTATCGGTGGTTTTTCGGGCAGGTTAATTTCAGGCATCATCGCTTATTTTTCATCGTGGCGTTTTAGTTTTTATTTTGTTACTTTAAGTTTTGTTATAGGCGTATTGTTGGTGTTTTATTTTGTTAGTGATGTTTCTAGCGAAAAGAAAAGCGAAAGCTTGCTTGCTGGTTATTTGTCTGTAGTAAAAAGCAATTTGTATTTTTTTGTTTATTTGGCTGTATTTTGTATGTTTTTTGTATTTGCTGCAATGACAAATTTTTTGCCATTTAGAATCGAAAGCATAGATAAGGGAAGCTCTCAAATAACCATTGCACTTGCCTACAGTGGTTACTTAATGGGTATATTTGTGTCTTTTTTTGCAACAAAATTTGTCAAAATCTTTGGAAATCAAATCAAAACAATGTTGTTTGGTTTTATAGTATACATTATTGCCACAATAATTTTGGATATTGCAAATATTTACGTAATTTTTGTTGGTATGTTTATTTTTTGCGGTGGTATGTTTTTGATTCATTCTGTTGCGAGCGGTTTTTTAAACCAACTAGCCAAAGATAAGAAAGGAATTGTAAACGGAATATACATAGCTTCATATTACAGCGGAGGCGTGATTGGATCATATGCGCCTGGGTTTGTTTATAAGCAGTTTGGGTGGTATGCATTCAGTATTGTATTAATTTTGATACTTTTAGTGGGGCTTGTAAGTATTTTTAAGTTTAGGAAAAATACCTATTAATCTTATTGGTGTTTTGATTTTAGATACAGAGTAAATATATTTGCAGCTGTTTTTGGATCCATTTTTGAAATTATTGCACCTGCTTGTCTAGATTGCATGTAGGTTAAAATTTGCGCTGCTGTTTGTGGATCCATGTTTGATAATTCTTCGGCTGCTGCACTTGGTTTTGCTTGAGCATAAATAGTGGATAATTTTTGTATTTTTTGACTCACAATATTTGCTTGTAGATTTTCTAACTCTTTCTTTGCTTGCTCTATTTGGTCATTTAATGATTTGAGTTGTGTTCTGAGCGAATTTTGACTTTGTTCCAACTGTTTTTTTTGATTTGCAATATTTATACTTTCAGTTTTAAGTTGAGCTGTTTTTTCATCAATTACTTTTTCCAAAGCTTTTAACTCATTAATTTTTTGGTTAACATCATTTATGTTTTGGGCAAAGGCTTTAGGTGTTGCGATTATAAAAGATAGTGTTAATATCATTAATAAAATTTTGTTCCTTAAGCTTTTCTTCATACATATACCTCTCTTTGTAGTGTTCTTTTAGTTTTTCAAATTTTTTAATCTCCTTGTGAAAATTTTTGATGATTTCAATTTGTTTATTTTTCTCAACTTTTAGGTTTTCTATTATCTTTTGAATATTTTTTATTTCAAATTCTAAAGCCATTATGCATTCAGCGATGTATGTTAAAATATTAAAATCTAGCTTTATTTGAATTTGATTATCAAATCGTTTCTGCAGTACTTTTATTTGGTCATTTAAATCACTCAATTTTTGAGTGTTTTGTTTGATTTGGTTGTTTATTTGGTTTAATCTTAGTATTTCAATATTCATTAAATTTTCTTTTAGATTTTTTATTTTTTCAAACTGAAAAATAAACATTTATTCCACTACTTGCTTTAATATTTCGATTATTTGAGAAAATTCGTGTGATTCATCTACACCTTGAATTAAAAATTCATTGATTTTATTTATTACCCTTAAACTTGCATCAATATCTGGGTTTGAGCCTACCGAATATGCACCGATATTTATTAAATCTTCTGCTTGTTCATATACAGATAGATGCTTTCTTAATTTATTTGCTAATTGTTTGTGTTGATCATCTATTATAGATGGCATAAGTCTTGATACGCTTCTTAAAACATCTATAGCTGGGTAGTGGTTTTTTTCGGCAATTTTTCTTGACAGCACAATGTGGCCGTCCAAAATAGATCGTGCAGTATCGGCTATTGGTTCATTAAAATCATCTCCATCAACCAAGACAGTATAAATCGCTGTTATGCTACCTTTCTTGAATTTTCCTGGTATCTCCATTAGTCTTGGCAAAAGCGAAAATACACTTGGAGTGTAGCCTTTCATCGTTGGGGGCTCGCCTATGGCTAAACCGATTTCTCTTTGTGCCATTGCAAACCTTGTTACTGAATCCATCATAAACATTACATCAAGTCCTTGATCGCTAAAAAATTTAGCAATTGCGCTGGCAAGGAAAGCGCCCTCTCGCCTTAGTAGTGGTGCTTCATCGCTTGTAGCAACCACAACCACGCTTTTTTTTAAACCTTCTTCTTGCAAATCTTTTTCTATAAATTCCCTTACTTCTCTGCCGCGCTCACCAATTAATGCAATTAAATTAACATCAGCTTTTGCTTTCTTTGCAATCATGCCAAGCAGTGTTGATTTACCCACGCCACTTCCAGCAAATATTCCTATTCTTTGACCTTTTCCAAGTGTTAATAGTGCATCAATAGCTTTTATTTTTGTTACAATTGGTTCATTGATTATCTCGCGCATCATTGGATCTATTGGTTTTGGATAAAGCGGGTAGTGTTTTTCAATCAATATTGGGCCTTTGGAATCAATAGGTTTGCCTAGCGCATTGAGAATTCTTCCAAGCATATTTTTACCAACGCCAACTTTTAGCCCTTTTGAAGTTGAGCGCACATTACTTTCAAGCTTTATGCCATCCATATTACCAAGTGGCATAAGTACTACATTTTTATCTCTAAAACCAACTACTTCTGCCTCAATAAATCCATTATCGTTTTCTATAAAGCACAAATCACCTACTTTTATATTACTTGGGCCAGTTGATACTATTGTTAGGCCAATTACTTCCTTTATTTTGCCGCAATTGACTATAAAATTATTGTTTTCTAATAGTTGTTTTATTTTGTTATGATTCATTTATCAAACTGCGTTTTAATTCTTCTAATTTTGTATTAATACTCGCATCTATAATATTTGAATCTTCTTCAATTATTATGCTTCCCATTGCTAAAGTGGGATCACCTATGATTTGAATATTTTCAAATTCATTTTCTATCTGTTTTGCCTGATCTAAATTTAATTTTATTTTAAGTTTTTCAGATTTTGCAAATGATAATGATTTTTTTATTAAGTTTTTTATTGTATCGGGATTCTGTATTTCTTTTTCAATTATTTTTTGTGCAATATCAATTGAAATATTAACAATATCTTTTTCAATTTGACCAATAGTATTTTTTAATTCATTTAATTTGTTATCAAACGCTTGAATTGACTTTTGTAGTAATGCATTTATACTTGATAACTTTAATTCGTATTCGTTTTTTAAATTGGTAATTTGTTGTTCAAAAGTATTTGTTATTTCAGTTTTAGATTTTTCATATCCTTCACTAAAAGCTTTTTGATAAATTTTATCAATATCTGGTGTTGTTTGGTTTGAAGGTTCGTTTTTTAGTTCTTTTTGTTTTGTTTGTTCATTATCAATTTCTTTTTTGGGTTGATCAAATTCTTCTAACACAAATTCTTCTATAGTAAATTTTTTCATTCAACTACTTCCTCGCCACCACCACTTATTGAAATTACTCCTTCTTCATCAAGACGCCTTACAACATCGACAATAGCTTTTTGTGCACGTTCAACATCTTTTACTTTTACAGGACCCAAAAAATCCATTTCTTCTTTCAATGTTTCGGCTGCTCTATTTGACATATTCGAGAAGAATTTTTTGCTTAGCTCTTCTGGCGCACTTTTTAGGGCAATTGTTAGGTCTTTTTTGTCAATATGTTTTAGGATTTCTTGTATATCGGAATTGGATAGCTTTATAATGTCTTCAAATACAAACATCATATCGCGTATTTTGCTGGCAAGATCGGGGTTTTTTTCGGCAATTTGATCTACTAAAGATTTTGATTCTGCTCTGCCCATTCGATTTATAATTTCAGATACAGTTCTTATACCGCCAATTTCTACATTGCTGCCACTTAAGTCTTCCATTTTAGTTTCCAACATTTCAGAAACGCGCTTCACAACGCTAGGTGATATATTTTCAAGAGAAGCCATTCTAAACACAATATCAATCTGATTTTCTTTTGGCAACAAAGATAAAACTTCGGCTGACTTAGATTGGTCAAGGTGAGAAAGTATTACAGCTATAATTTGTGGGTGCTCGTTTTGTATAAATTTTACTAATTGTTTTGAATCAATATTTTCTAAGTAACCAAAGCCTACATTAGACTCCAACAATTTTACCAATTTATCAATGATTCTTCTTGCTTCTTCTGGTCCTAGTGTTTTTATTAACAAATCTTTAGCATACTCTATGCCACCTGTTGCTGCGTATTCTTTTGCTTTTAACATTTGATAAAATTCTCTCACGACTGCTTTTGATATTTCTGGGTTTATTTTTTTCATGAGTGCTATTTCACGGCTAATGGCTTCTATTTCATTTTTACTTAAATTTTTAAATAGTTTTGAAGACAACTCTTCTCCTAGTGCTACAGACAAAATGGCAGCTTTTTGATAAGGCGTTAAATCATTAATTGAGTTAATGGCTGAGGATGATTGTGCGCACATTTGGATAACCTCACTTTGAAGAAATATAAGCTTTTAAAATTGCTGAAGCTTCTTCTGGATTTTTTTCTACTTCTTCTTTAAGTTTCTTTTCTATAACTTTATCTTTTAGTGTTTGTTCATCTAATAAATTTTCACTATCAAGTTCTTTTGATATTTCATCTTCTAAATCCCTAATACTTTTGCCTTCTATTTTTGATTCTACCCCACCTTGTGCATAAGCTTTAGCAGCTTGAGATTGCTCGTAGGCAATGCTACCTTTTTTATAAGATGATATATTTCTGATAAATTTTCTTAAAAACAATGCGTAAAATAGAAGCAATAAAATTATGCTTAGTAGATATTTTAATAACGGATAATATTGACTTAGACTTGACATCACATTCACCTGTTTTGGTTTTGTGCTTTCAAATTGCATATTGACAACGCTTATTGTATCGCCACGTTTTGGATCAAAACCGATGGCTTGTTCTACAGTTTTTTTGATATCTGACATCTGAGCAGGCGATAGTGGCACATAATTATCTTTTTTTGTTTTTTTATCGTATTTATAGTTCCCATCGACGATAACGGCAGCACTAACGCGTTTTATTTTAACAAGTGGCTCAATTGTATTTGTTTCAGTTTGGCTAATTTCATAATTAGTTGTGTTTTTTGTTTTTTCGCTTGTTAGAGGACCTTGTTGATTTGTAGTAGTTTGTGGTGCGGTTGAAGATGGTGCAGTAGTGGTTTGTGTGGTTGTAGATGGAGCGTTTGCTCCAACATTTGATATAACACCTGGTATTCCACCGCTAGATTGTGCCCAATTTTTTTCTTCTTCTGATTGTTCGCTTCTTACAACACTATTTGGGTCATATTTAATGCTCTTTTGCGTAACTTTGCTTAAATCCAAATCCACATTGACAGTCGTTACAACTTGATTTTCTCCTACAATTGGCAAAAGTAATTCTTTAATCTTTCGTGCGTATTCTTTTTCAATTAACTGTTTGTATTGGAGTTCACTACTTGCAATTGTATCTTCTGAGTTCTCTTTTTTAGAAATTAGATTACCATTTGAGTCAACTATCGTTACATTGTCTGGTGATAAATTTGGTACACTTGCTGCAACCAATTTTTGTATTGCATATACTTGAGCATTACTAATTGGCGAATTTAGCTTTAATACTATAGAAGCCGTAGGAGGCTGTTCTTTATCAACAAAAACAGAAGGTTTTGGTATGGCAAGATTTACACGAGCAGAATCCACGCTTGAGATATTTTCAATTGTGCGTGTTAATTCACCCTCAAGCGCTCTTGTATAGTCTACATTTTCTAGAAAGTTTGTCATGCTCAAATTTTGTTTGTCAAATATCTCAAAACCTACAACTCCTCCGCTTGGCAAACCTTTTGATGCTAAATCTAATCTTAATTTATATACGGAATCTCTTGGTACTTCAATTGTATTGCCGCCAACAATTTTGTATGGTATTTTTTGCTGATCCAAATAGTTTGTTATACTTGAAGCATCTTTGTCGCTTAAATTAGAAAACAACACGGCATAATTTATGCGAGAACCAATCAAAAAAATCAACATTAAAACGCCAATTAAACCAACAAACGATGAAAACAAAACCATCCTTTGTTTTTTTGACATCTTATTATAGAAATTCTTTATTTCTTCAAGAAATTTTTTAATGTCCATATAATAAATTCTAAACTTAAACTTGCATATTCATAATTTGATTGTATGCTTGAACTGCCTTGTTTTTAACCTCCAATAAAAGTCTCATAGATATGTCTGCTTTTTCTATTGCCATAACAGCATCTTGTATATTATCCATTTTTCCTGTAGCAATTTCTTTTATTGCATTATCTGCTGTTTGTTGCAATGTATTGACATCGTTTAGTGATTTAGAGAGTAGGTCAGCGAAACTCGAATTATCTTTTTTTGCATTGTTGTCATTTAATGGGTTTGGTATATTATTTGATACTAATGAATCGATTTTCATAACAACCACCTAAACAAATAATATAACATTTTTTCAAAAAATCAAACACTTAATACACTAATTATACTTTGTGCCATTTGTTTTCCAGCATTAAATGCTGAAATATTTGCCTGATAAGAATTTGTTGCATCAAGTAGATTTACCATCTCAACAATTGGGTTAATATTTGGATATGCAACGTAGCCTTTAGAGTTTGCTAAAGGGTTTGATGGATCATAAACCAATTTTGGTGGCGTATCGTCGCGAACAACATCCGCTACTTTTACGCCTTCTAAATATTTTGAGAATTTTTCGCTTTCAAAAACCACATCTTTTCTCTTATATGGTCCGCCTTCTGGTGTAGTTATAGTATTTGCATTTGCAATGTTGCTTGCAATAAGGTCTAATCTTAATCTTTGAGCTTCCATACCACTTGATGCAACAGCCAAACTACCAAAAAAACTCATCTTTTATGCTCCTTGTGATGATGAAATGATATTTTTGTATTCACTAAATTTATATTTTGCAAAGGCACTTAAAGCGTTGTATAGTATTTGATTTTTAGCTAAAGCCGCTTCTTGTTGAGTAAGGTTAACATTGTTTTTATCGTTTCTTTCATTATATAAATTTGATTTTTCTACGACAATTTTATTTTCAAGATTTTCTTGCGGGTTCATATCATTTGCATGCGTAATGTATAATGGTAATTCATTTTCGTTTAAAAAATCACTAAATTTAACGATTTTTTCTTTGTAATTAGGTGTGTCAATATTTGCAATATTGCTTGCTATTACATTTTGTCTAATTGATGCTACATCCATGCCAAACTGTATGTAGTTTATTGTTTGGTCATTAAAAAACATAAGCAACCTCCAAAAGCATCCTTGATAAATTATTAGCAAAAATTGTTCTCAAATACCATGAAGGAATATATCATCTTTAATAATAAAGTCTTGTCTTGATAAAATAATTGCGCGTTCAATGGTATTTTCTAGTTCTCTAACATTGCCTGGCCAGGAATAATCTAAAAGTATTTCTAATGCTTCTTTTGAAATGCCTTTTATGCTTTTTTGGAATTTTTTAGAATATTTTTTGAGAAAGAAATCCGCTAAATATGGGATATCTTCTTTTCTGTCTCTTAGTGGACTTAAAAAAATGGGAAATACACTTATTCTGTAAAATAAATCTTCCCTAAAAAGACCTTTTTTTGCTTGCTCTTTTAAATCTCTGTTTGTTGTACATATTATACGCGTATCAATTTCAATACTTTGCGTTGAACCTAACCTGTCAACTACTTTTTCTTGTAAAACCCTTAGTAGCTTTGCTTGGAGCTCAAGTGGCATTTCGCTAATCTCATCTAATAGCAAAGTGCCTTTGTTTGCTTGTTCAAATTTGCCTTTATACGATTTTATAGCACCGCTGAAAGCGCCTTTTTCATAACCAAATAGCTCTGATTCTAAAAGTGTAGATGGTATGCTTGCACAATTAATGCTCACAAATTTTTCTTTGTTGCGGTTTGAAAACTTATGAATGAGTTTTGCAATGACTTCTTTTCCTGTGCCTGTTTCTCCACTAAGCAATACCGTAGCATCGGTTTTCGCTACTTTTTTTACTAACTCAAGGGTTTCTTGCATCTTTTGGCTTTTAAACACAAACTCACTATCTTCAATAGTTTCTTGTATGGTTTGAAAAGCATTGTAGTTAGAAGATAAAGAGATGATTTTTTCAATTGTATCTTTGTTAAAAGGTTTAACAATAAAATCGAAAGCGCCAAGTTTAATTGCTTCAACAGCTGTTTCAATTGTGCCAAATGCTGTCATTATAACAAATGGTATGCTTATGTTTTTTTCTTTTATGCGTTTTAAAAGCTCTATGCCGCTTACTTTGGGCATTTTTAAATCGCTTAAAATTAAATCAAATTGCTCTTTTTTAAGCAGACTAAGAGCTTCATTTGCATTTTGAGCCAGTATGCACTCATGCGATAAGTGTTTTAGTGTAGAAGATAGTGCCAATCTTAATTGTTCATCATCATCTACAACTAAAACTTTCATTTATTTTCTCCCTTGTGTTTATCGCCATTTAAATCAAGCAAATATGCTGGCAACGTAATTGTGCGCTTTATTATATCAAGTAATCCTTTACTAATGCTTTCAAATGGCACTGGATAGACATTAAGCTTTCCATCAAGGTAGCCATCTACTCTAAAACTCAAACCAGTAAAGCTTTTTTCTTTACCGCCTAAAATATGGCCTATAATTGGTATATAAGAAATAAGTCTATTAATAAAAGTAAATGTAGTTATCATAAATAGGGCATTTGTATGGTAGTTGGTTAAATTCACATTACCATTGATAAATAAATTGTTAGAAGTGCCTTTTACCGTTAGAGGTTTAGCAGTTGTTAGAACACCATTTTCAAGTTTAAAAATGCCTACCATCTTGTCAAAATAAAAGCCTTCTTTCAAGTTAATTTGTCCTGTAATTAAACCAAGTATATCAGCAAGAGACAATATTTTGTAAATATCTGGAAAGTCTTTAATATTGCCATTTTCTGATACAAATTTTATGTTGCCTGTTAAATGTTTGACATCTATTGTATTTTCAGATGGTGATTGAAGTGTAGCATTAAGCGTGGTAATCGTAGGTTTTTTTGTTTTGCTTTGAATATAGTGAGAAAAGATATATGAATCTTTGGCATTAATGTTGATTGTGTTTTTGTCCATTGATATATTTATCGTTGTTTGTGGCGCTTGTACAATAAGCATGCGTTTTTTTGCAAGCTCTAATTGTGTATTTACATTGTTAAAAACAAATGGTCTTGTGTCTTCTATTACAAGCTCATCTATGTGGGCGCGAGCAAATATTGAAGCATTTGGAATTTTAAATTGAAAATCACCAATATAGCTTTTTGTTTTACTGGGCGTTTTTTTGACGATAAATTTTTTGCTTGATGCATCCAAATTTATAATTAATGGCTCAATATTTACGCTGCCATTAAAGCTTACAGGGTTGTCCAACACAAGTGCATATCCGTCTGTTAGTTTAGCGTAGTTTTTGTCAAATTGAATGTGTACAGATTTCACGACAAAATCATTATTATAGATTAAATTGCTTACTGCTAAATTGTCGCAAAAGATGTATTGAATTTTTTTGTTTTCTAAACCTAATTTTACATTACCATTGAGCGTAGCTTCACTTACAGGCAGATTTAGTAGGTTTTTAATACGTGAAATCAAAAAATTATTGAATGCAATACTACCATGAAAGGCTTTTGCTTTTGTATTGTATAGACCAATAATTTGCAGATTACCATCTAACTTTATGGGGTTAAAGCTCAACAAACCATTTTTGTAATAGCCTTTTGCTGAAATGCTATCTACGCCAAATCCACTTTCTTTGAATAGTTTTTTTCCTTCAATATGTGAGTTGAAGTTGATTTGCTCACTATTGCCCCAGATAGATGAGGGTTTTATTGTAACGCTTGTTGTAGGCAAATACTTTTTGTTAATCTTAAGATAAGAGATATTTTCTATATCGTTTGGCTGCAATTTTCCACTAAATAAAGCGTTGTACTCTATGCCATGTAGGTGCTCAATATAGCCACTTACATTAATAAAAGAACCATCTGTTTTAACAGTTAAATTATTGGCGCTTACCTTTATCGCTTGATTTTTTCTTTGAATGTCAAATTTGCCAATTAAATTAATGGGCGTTTTTGATATTCTTTTATCAATAAAGTTTAAATTTGAATCAATATTTACATTGAAATCAAAATGGGGCAAACTATGCCAGTAGTAATTTTTAATATCAACTATACAGTTTAATTTACCTCTAATATTTGTAGCATAATCAATGTATTTTAAGTCCGATGGGCTTAGCAATGCAATGTGCAAAAAGTCTTCGGTATTTTTTGTAAACTCACCCTTTAAAACTAAATGCATATTTGCTGGGTAGTCTTTTTTTCTAGCAATAACAAGCTTTGAATTTACTAAATTAATTTTATCACTAACCCCAGTGCCTTTAATAATGACATTTTTTGGTGTTATATCAATATTTGCTTGTGTTATTTCAAGAGGGTATGTACCTTTTTCTACTATAAATTTAGTATTGTAAGCTATTAGATTTCCAGTTTTAATGATGTTTTCTTTATCCTTAACAAAGCCGCTGAATGTTACTTTATTTGCTTTCAATTTTCCAGATATAATATATTCTTTAATGTGTTTGCTAAATAATGGTTTTAGTGCAGTGTAGTCTATAAATGGCGTTTGCAAGAATCCATTTACGTAAGTATTTTGAAAATTTTTTGTGTCTAGTTTACCATCTGCATTAAATAAAAAACCGCCTGCCTTTGCTTTGACAATATAGTGTTGATTATTTTTATTGTACTTAAAGTTAATTATAGGGTTTGTTATTTTGAGATGTGCAATACTTATTTCACTGCAGTTTGCTGTGCCATCAAAGTTTGTTGTATTTAGTTTTAATGTTGAGTTTTTGCAAACAATTTCATTATTTTTGTAAATGATATGCGCTACATTTAGATAAAGCATATTGTTTTTTAAATGAGCGGATGGTTTTTCAAATAAAAAGCCTTTGTAGTTTATTGCGCTTACTTCTATTTGTCCAGATTGTGGTTCTAAGTTGTTTTTCAGTTTTAAACTAAGCGTCAAGTTTGAATTGTTTATAGGCTGTAGGTACGAAGGTAAACCTTTAGATGAAAATTTTTTTATATTTAGATTAATGTTAAGGTTTTCTGGATTTATATTGCCACTTAACTCAATAGGGTTTTTATTGACAGCGCCTATAAATGAAAAGGCATTATGTTTTTTGTCGGAACTTAACACTAAATTAAGTGTGCCACTTACACTGTAATTGTTATATAGCGCATTTAAGTGGGCAATATCAATAGAAATAGGAAGGGGCTTTATAATAGTTTGGGTTTTAGGTGCTTTTTTTTGTGGCGGATACATGCAAATATTGAGATTTTGTATATTTAGACGACCAAAAGAAGGTTTTTTTGAGATTAATTCACTCAAAACCAGTTTGTATTTAATATCTTTAGCATCTGCATTGAACCTATTTGAGCTTATTGATAAAGCAGAAATATGTACTTTTATTGAAGTTAGATTTTGCGATATTTCATAACCATTGATTTTATTTATTTTGATATGAGTCTTTTTTTCTACAAGATGCAGAAAATACTGACTTCTTAGGAAAAACGGCAGGCTAAAGTAGCCTGCCAAGATAGTTAATAAAAACGCTACTATAGCGATTGAGGCTATAAATAGCTTCTTTTTCATTTATTTTACAAAGTTTGATAAGTTTGTTAAACCAACAATTACAATACCTGTTGTATTTGTTTTCCTTACGATTATTGAAGGCGTGCCGTTTAATTTTTGTTTGAAAAATTCACCTTTTAAATACTCTAATTTTGGTTTGTATTGTGGAGTCAGTTTGTTAATTAAGTTTTGATTTTGCGCGACAATCTTGTCAACAGCTTCAAAAGGCGCTGCTTCTACTTTTGTCAAAGCATTTTGTAGGTTTGTTTTTGATTCGATATCCCAAAATAATATTGAGGCTTGTGTAGATTTTTCACCATGCACATCAAATGGTATCACATAAAGCTTAATTTTGTTTTGTTTTGCCAATTCAATTGCTTGAGCAAGCTGTTCTTTGCAAAAAGGGCAATATGGGTCAGATAAAATATACACCTCAACTTTGCCGTTTCCAAAACTCTTTTTTAGGTTTGGGCTTAATGTTGATAACACTCTATTGAACCACTCAATATTTACTGCGTTGTAGCTTTCTTTAACTTTAGGTTCAATCTGCGAGATAGTGTTGTTTGCATAAGACAATAGGTTTGGGATTACATATTTGCCATCATCTGATATCCATAGATACTTATAAACGCTTACAGATGAATTTTGTGGCTTTAGCGTTGCGATGAATGTTTGAAAGCCTGAAATTTGAAAATCGCTTGTGTGTTTGAGTTCAATGTTTACATTAGGTGGCACGAGTTTTTTTGCAATGGCTGTATAATCAGTCGCGGCTTTTGCACAAACATACATTAACATGATACCTAATACAGATAAAAAGATTTTTTTCATACTTTTCCTCCACTTTACAAAGATAACAAAATTATATTCAAAAAAAATTTTTTTGCAAATCATAATTTAAAGAAAAATTTGATTTTTTGATAAAAATAATTAAAATAACTACTATGTTTATATTGCTTGCAATTTTTGCTTTTTTAATTAATCTTCCTTTTGGGCGATTAAGATCAAAAGTAAAAAAATTTTCTTGGCGCTGGTTTGCATATATTCATTTGCCTATCCCATTTATTGCGCTGCCGCGCATCTTGCTTGGCATTAGTTATTATTTTATACCATTATTTTTATTTGCATCTGTGTTGGGTCAGATACTTGGTGCTAGAATAAAATTATCTGCACAAAAGATTTAAA
>JAVRLY010000026.1:0-18465 GCA_031960885.1 Desulfurella sp.
TTTTGTGTGCCTCGAATAATTTTCGCTACGCTTTTATCAGCTTCTACAGATACTACTTGGGCATAGGCTCTGCCACTTTTTAATTCGACGCTTTTTTGTGTAGTAGGATCAATAAACTTGCCTAAGTTTTTGTATATATAAACAAGCTCTCCTTTCATTACACCATCTTTTGAGCCTTTATCTAAGACAATAGTGCCATTTTCAACACTTAAAACCTTTCCTTTTTCTGTGACCAATTTAGAAGATAATTCTTTTGCAAAATCTTCGCCTACATCAGCATGTGCAAAATTTACAAACAGCAAAATAGCAAAACACACAAATAAAAATTTTTTCATAAAACGCTCTCTAATTGCTCAATTCTTTTTCTTGAGACTTCTCTTATTGAAATAGCCTCTTGAAGTTCTTGTTTATTTTTATCAATAAGTTCTTTTGGAGCTTTAGAAACAAACTCTTCATTGCGTAACCTTTTATTTAGAAAATCGATAGAAGCTTGAGCTTTTTCTACAACCTTCTTTAATCTCACGATCTCGCCTTCAACATCAACATTTTCTGCTTCTAAAAACACATCGCCATACTTAGTTGGCTGTATAAAACTTTTTGGCACATCTTTATCAATTATAGATAATTCACTGGCATTTGCAAGCAATAATATGTATTTTTTGTAATTTTGGACAATATCGCGAGTTTCTTGATTTAGTGGCTTAAAGTAGAAATGCAGCTTTTTGTTTGTAGGTATTGAATTCTCACTTCTTAAAACTCTCATTGATTTGATAAGCTCTATCAAACACTCAAACTCATTTTCAATTTCAGCATTTTCGTTCTTGGGTGTTGGGAAACTTGCTATCATGATAGATTTTGCCGATTTCAAAGGTAGTTTTTGCCACAAAAATTCGCTTATAAAAGGCGCAAATGGGTGCAATAGCCTAAGTATTTGCTCAAACACTTCAAGTAAAGTTTGCTTGGTCTCATCGCTAAACTCGTCTTTATTTATATGAGCTTTGCTCATCTCTATGTAATAATCGCAAAATTCATGCCATACAAATTGGTACAAGGTTTCTGCCGCTTCATTGAATTTGTACTCATCCAAACTTTGCACCAATTGGTTAGTTGATTTTGTAAGTCTAGATTTAATCCATACGCTTGCGCTTGAGTATGTGGTTATGCGATTGTTTGGCGAAAAATCTTTCGTGTTTATTTCAATAAACCTATAAGCGTTCCATATTTTATTCATAAATCGTCTGTATGATTCTATTTGTTCATAGGATAGCTTGATATCTCTACCTTGCGCTGCAAGTATAGCAAGCGTAAATCTCAAAGAATCTGCACCGTATTTATCAATAACTTCTAATGGGTCTATAACATTGCCCTTTGTTTTGCTCATTTTCTGACCAAATTTATCGCGCACAAGTGCATGAATATAAACATCTCTAAATGGCACATCGTTCATAAAAAACATGCCCATCATTATCATTCTTGCTACCCAAAAGAAAATGATATCAAAACCTGTAACAAGCAAATCGGTTGGGTAAAATTTCTTTAAATCTTGCGTTACATCTGGCCAGCCCAGTGTAGAAAACGGCCACAAAGCAGATGAAAACCAAGTATCTAAAACATCGGTTTCTTGAACAAGCTCGCCAGAACACTTAGGGCACGTTTTGATATTTTGTTCGCTTACAAAAACTTCATTACATTGTTTGCACACATAAGCTGGTATCCTATGACCCCACCAAATCTGTCTTGATATGCACCAATCTCTAATATTGTCCATCCATTCAAAATACGTTTTTTCCCAATGCTTTGGTATAAATTTAATCCTACCATCCAATACAACTTCTTTAGCTTTTTTTGCCAATTCTTTGGTTTTTACAAACCATTGTTTTGAAATATATGGTTCAATTACTGTATTGCAACGATAACAATGTCCTACTGAATGAACATAGTCTTCTATTTTATAAATCAAATTTGCTTCTTTTAATTTTTCTATGGTGAGTTTTCTTGCTTCAAACCTGTCAATACCTTCAAAATCAAGCGCATTCTGCGTCATTTTGCCCCTATCATCAATTGCAATCACAATATCTAAATTGTGCCTTTTGCCTACTTCAAAATCGTTGCTATCGTGAGCTGGCGTAATTTTTACAACACCACTACCAAAACTTTCATCTACGTACTCATCTTCTATAACGGGAATTAGTCTGCCAACTAGTGGTAATTTAACCTTTTTGCCTACAAGATGCTTGTATCTATCATCATGGGGGTTAAATGCAACAGCCGTATCACCAAATAATGTCTCTGGCCTTGTTGTAGCAACAACCAAAAACTCCTCAGCGTTTTCCAAAAAATATTTTAGATAATAAAGCTTGGAGTGCTCTTCTTTGTACTCTACTTCCAAATCTGATAAAGCGGTATGACAGCTTGGACACCAATTAATAATGTACTCACCCTGATAAATAAACCCTGCGTTATATAATTCAACAAACGCTTTTTTTACGGCTCTTGATAAGCCTTCATCCATTGTAAAGCGCAACCTAGAAAAATCGCAACTTGCACCTAAGCGTTTTATTTGGTCAATAATCCTATTGCCATAATTATTTTTCCACTCCCACACTTTCTCAATAAAGGCTTCTTTACCAATATCTTCTTTTTTAATGCCTTTTTTTGCCAAATCGCGCTCAACCATTGTTTGCGTTGCAATACCCGCATGGTCTGTGCCAGGAATCCATAGCACACTGTAGCCTTGCATGCGCTTATAGCGCGCATAAATATCTTGCAATGTTTGATTTAAAGCGTGGCCAATATGTAAAGCTCCTGTTACATTAGGCGGTGGTATTACCATACAAAAAGGTTTGCCGTGCATGTTTACTTCTGGCTTAAACAAGCCGCTTTCTTCCCAGAACTTATAAATATCTTTTTCAAAACTGCTATTGTAGCTATCCATATTTTAAGAAACTCTCCTTTTGTAAAATATTTTTTTTGTTAATGTTTGTAATGTTTCGTTTATATCGTCTTGTTTTTTGTGCTTGCAACATGCAAACCAAAAAGAAGGGTTTAGGCTTTTGTTAGCATCTTTGAAGCTTTTGTCCAATTCCAAAATATAGTTTGGCAACACATCCAACTCCAAATTTTTAATTACAACAATAAAAGAATCTCCGCCTATTCTAAAAAATTCACTATTTAGCTGAGCAAATGCATCCCTTATTAACAAAGAGAAGCTCTTTATTAATGCATCACCAATGCTGCGTGAATACTCGATATTTATCGTTCTCATGTCACGCAAATCAAGCAATACAACCACAACATCTTCACTTAGATTGTGTGCAAATTTAGGCAAGTAATATTTAGAGTAAAAACCCGTTTCATAATCTATATAAAATACCATATTGCGCATCGTGTCAATATGCTCACCACTAAGTCCAATTTCACGAGCTGTTTTTACAGATTCTTTTAAAACTTCAATGGATTTATGCAAAATATCCATATCAAGTTTCGTTTCAAACTCAGATGTCATTATATTTATAGCTTGGCTAAAGCTTAGTGCTTTGCGGTATGGCCTATCTGTCGTTAATGCATCAAATATATCTGCAATTGTTAATATACGTGTTTCAATTGAAATCTCATCGCCTTTTGAACCTTTTGGGTACCCAGATCCATCCAAGTATTCATGATGAGATGCTATAATATTAATGATATCTTCAAAACCTTCGATATTATCAAGTATAAACTTAGAAAATTCTGGGTGTTTTTTTATAAAAGCGTACTCTTGTTCGGATAACTTAAATGGCTTAAGCAATATTGCATCAGGTATGCCTACTTTGCCTATATCGTGCAATAAGGCTGCTTTGTCAATAATATCCACATTTGTCAAACCTAAATCTAAAGCTATATTTTTAGAGTAATGCGCCACACGTTGCATATGGCCTTTTGTGTAAAAATCTCTGATTTCAGCCAGATTTGATAAAACTTTAAGCGTATTGTTTAATAACTTGTTTGTATTATTTAGTGCCTGCTTTGTTTTTTCTACGGAAAAAACATAATCGATTCTTAGTTTTGCAACATTTAAAAAACTCTCTAAATACTCTAAATCGCCAATATTATCAGATTCTCCAACAAAACATAATACTACTTTGGTGTTTTCAAAACATGTAAATTGTTTTATTATAATGCTGTCAGCATTCAACTCACTAAGAAGTTTAAAAAATAAATGCTTTTTATCAATGCCATTAATGCTTACTACAAAACTTTCATCTGTTTTACTAAGCAATTTTTGATATTCAGCCAATAAACCAAAATCAAACTTTTTTAACTTATTGTCAATAAAAATAGGCACAAGCTTCTTTTCTTCTTTGAGAAAAAAAGCAAAACATTTTATATTAAAAATCCTCTGTATTATAAATGCTGTTAGCCTTGCAATATCTTCAATGCTGGTGTACTTGTATATCCTTTTTGAAAATTCATTCAAATAAAGCAATTTTCTCATTGAAAACTTCTTCCAATATCAAATGCCATTAAATTTATATCCACAATCTTTGGGTTGAGCAAATCGCCAATAGCCCTTTTAAAGTACTTTTCATCAATCTCAAGTAATTTTGAAAAATATCCAAGCATAATCGTGTTAACAGCGTTTTTTAATATATTGTTTTTGAATGCTACTTCATTAAAATTTAAAACAATTTTTTCAAATGGGTACGACAAAAGCGATTGCGATATAAATTTATCATCAACGCTTGCATTTACAATTGGCACAAGCCTATCATTAATTAAAGCTTTAGATGAGCTACTCAAATAATCCACATTGCGCAGTGCTTCCAACTTTTCTGTGGCAAACATAAAATCTACTGTGCCTTTTTCTGGCAAAAAAGAATATACCTTTTGGCCAAACACAATAAAAGCATTGACCGCTCCACCCCTTTGACTCATGCCGTGAACTTCGCTTTTTTTCACATCAAAATTTGCCCTCATGAGCGCTTGAGCACAAATATTGCTTGCTGTTACTATGCCATCGCCACCTACACCGCAAAATATTATGCTTTTCATTTTTCACCTCTAACTATTGCCTCAGTGGGACACACATGTGCACAAACTGCACACCCGCTACACATATCTTCAATTATATAAGCTTTATTGTCTTGATAGCCAATTGCTGGACAACCAACACGCAAGCAGCGTTTGCAATCTACGCATTTGTTAGCTTCCACAAAAAACGGTGTGTCTTTGATTTTTTTTGGTGCAAGCACGCAGGGTCTTGTGGCAATTATAACGCTCAATTGTGGCGTATCTACCTCTTGTTCAATGATACGCTTGGTTGTTTCATAGTCATATTGGTCTACTTTAAAAACCCTTTCAATCCCAATGGAGCGCACCAATTTTTCCAAATCTAGTGCATTTGTTTTTTCGCCTTTGATATTAAAACCGCTTATACCATCTGGTTGGCCGCCTGTCATTGCCGTTATTGAATTGTCAAGTATAATAACCGTATAGGCTATATTATTTATGTATGCATCAATTAAAGGTTGCAAACCTGTGTGTAAAAATGTCGAATCACCTATTACTGAAACTATTTTGTGATTATCCAACGCATGCGCTAACCCATAGCCCATTGAAATGCTAGCACCCATACAAACTGTAGTATGTATGCTAGATAGTGGCTGCAAAGCCGCAAGCGTATAGCAACCAATATCTCCACTTACATAAACCCTCAACGAATGCAAAATGTCAAATATGGGTCTGTGTGGGCAACCAGGACACAAGACAGGTGGCCTTGGAGGCAAGTCTTTTGGCACTTCAAACAATGTTTTAGTAGTTTTTTCTAAAATTTCTGCTTTCTCTAAGCCTTTTCTTGCTATATCTAAGTTAAATTCACCATCTTGGGGAAAGAATTTTTTGCCTTCTACATTAAAACCACACATTTTTAATTGCTCTTCAATGTAGGGCTCAAGCTCTTCAATAACAATTACTTTGCTTACTTTTTTAACAAAATCAATTGCAAGTCTATCTGGAAAAGGCCAACTCATACCTATTTTTAAAAACCACGCATCTGGCAATAGTTGCTTAGCATACAAATACGATACACCGCTTGTAATAATTCCAATATCAAGCGTCCCTTCTTCCACTCTATTTAGCTGCACTTCATTGGTAAATTTTTTTAATGCTTCATTTCTTTCAAGCAATCTTTTATGCCTTTGCATTGCATTTTTTGGCACAAGCACATACTTTGCAATATCTTTTGCAAGGAGCTTATTTTCAAACCCCCCGAGTTTATGCATGTCAAAAAAAACTACCTCAGATGTATGTGAAATTCGCGTTGTAGAGCGCAAAATCACTGGCGTATCAAACTGTTCGCTAATTGTAAATGCGTATTGCATAAAACCTAAAGCCTCTTTTGCATCAGATGGCTCAAGTATAGGCACTTGGGCGAATTTAGCAAATATCCTTGTATCCTGCTCGTTTTGAGAAGAATGCATACCCGGATCATCTGCTACTACAACTACAAAACCCCCATTAACGCCAGTATAAGAGCTACTCATCAATGAATCTGCTGCAACATTTAAGCCCACATGCTTCATCGTAACAAAACTGCGTTTTCCCGCTATGCTTGCGCCTAAGGCTTGTTCATATGCACTTTTTTCATTTGAAGCCCATTGAATTTTTATATCTTCAAAAGCCTTTGCGTATTCTAATATCTCGCTTGATGGGGTTCCAGGATAGCCACTGGCAAAACTTGCACCAGCTCTATAAGCTCCAATAGCAATTGCTTCATTGCCACTTATAATTTTTCTCAACTCAACTTACCCCCTTGCATTAAAGAGTCAATTTTTATAATGGTCTTAACATTTCCTCTTGGGTTAAAATCTCCAACAACTTCTAAATAATATGGCTCAAGTAAATTATGCAAAGCACTGTATATTGCATTAATAGAGTCTTCATGCGAAATATATTTATTTCTAAAGCTATTTAAAAAAAGCTTTAGGCTTTTGAGTTCAACTACATATTTATTAGGTATATACTTTATTTTAATTGTGGCAAAATCTGGATAACCACTGCGAGGGCACAAACATGTAAATTCGCTAAATTCTATGTTTATCTCAAATTTAAACTCGTTTTTATTCTCCCATCTTTCCAATTGATTATTTAATATTGCTTCTTCGCCATATTTCATACCTAATCTGAGTATACTATAATTGGGAGTGTTTTTCAAATTCTTTAGGTAAATGTAAAATTAATGGAAAATGCTCAACTGGTGTATCTAAAAGTGCCTTTTGCATGTAACTTAACCAAATAGGCAAAGCCATTGTTGCTCCGACTGCGTACGGTCCACAACGCTTATAATCGTCAAATCCTACCCAAACGCCTGTAGTTAATTGGGGTACAAAACCAATAAACCAATTATCTCTTGCATGATTTGACGTGCCAGTTTTAGCCGCTATAGGCCTTTTTAATGCTTGTGCATATACACCTGTGCCTTCTTCAACAACTTTTTCCATCATCTTAGTTAAAATAAAACCTAAATCTTTTGGAAAAACCCTTTTTAGTTGTGGTCTTGCTTTATAAATAAGATGGCCAAATTTATCATAAACCTTTTTTACGAAGATGATTTTGGGCAATAAACCGTAATTATCTATGGCACAATATGCTCGCGTAAGTTGCTCTAGTGTCACTGAAGATGAACCAAGTGCGATAGTTAAATTATGTGGGATATTTTCTGTAATACCCAATTTTCTTGCATTAATTATTGCATTTTCTATGCCAATTCTATCTAATAATTTTACAGTTGCTACGTTTACAGAATGAGCAAGCGCATATTCTAATGTAATCGGGCCCCTAAATCTTAATGTATAATTTTGTGGTGCCCATACTTTATTTGCATATCTATACTCAATGGGCTCATCATTAATCTTATACCAGGGCATATAACCTTCTTCTAAAGCTGTAAGATAAATTATAGGCTTAAACGCACTACCTGGCTGTCTTTGAGCACAAGTTGCTCTATCGTATTGGGACTTTTTATAACTATCTCCACCAATTAAGGCTTCCACATAACCATTATTTGGATTTATAGAGATTAAAGCAGCTTCTAGTTTATCAACATTATTTCCATAGTGTTTAATAAGCCAGTTTCGAGCATTTACTACATAGTATGGAGCCTTATATTTTGTTGTGGTAAGTCTTAAAAGACCTTTTTTAACAGCCTCATAAGCAGCGGATTCTAACTTCATGTTTAATGTTGTATATACCTTTAAACCCCCATTGTATACAATATATTTTCCATAGTGTTTAATAAGCCAATTTTTAACATGCTGGACGAAATACCCAGTTCCTTTTTTATAGCCGTATACGTATAATGAGCTTTTTTTTCTAAGTATAATTTTTGAATGCACTGCTTGCCAATACTGTTTTTTTGTAATAAACCTATCTTCATACATCCTATTCAACACATATAATGTTCTTTTTTCAGCAAGCATTGGGTTTTGATACGGATCATACAATGAGGGAGCTTGTACAAGACCAGCAAGCATTGCTGCCTGAGGTATAGTTAGTTGATTAGCATTCTCGTTAAAATACGTTTTGCTTGCCATTTGTATGCCGTAGGCACCGTTTCCAAAATATACAGTATTCAAGTAAAGCGTAAGAATTTGATTCTTTGTTAGGTATTTAGATATTTTATACGATAAAATAGCACCTTTTAACTTTCTATATAGCGTCTTTTTGGGATTCAAATAAAGATTTTTAATTAATTGCTGTGTAATGGTGCTACCTCCTTGTACAACACGACCATGTATTAAATCTTCCAGGGCTGCTCTTATTATACTTCTAAAACTTATTGGTCCATGTTGGTAAAATCTCCTATCTTCTGCAGCCAATATAGCTTCTTTCATATTTAAATCAATTTGGTTAAAAGACACTGGCTGCCTCATTTGTGCCCCGATTACGGCTATGCATTGACTATTTTCAGCATATATTTTAGTTGGCTTAGAAAAAAAATCTTCATTTAACAACTCTTTGAAAGCTTCGTTTGTTTGCAAGTATAAGGAATATGCAAATGAACCTATACTTGCAAAAGCTAAAAAGAAAAACAAAAAAACGATAATTAGAATCTTTTTCATGACAATATATTCAATAATTTATTTCTTTTTTAAAAATAAAAAAATTAAACCACCTGATAAAACAAAAAATATAATAACCCCAATGCCTATACTTAAAGGAGAATTTTGCATATAGCCTCCTTCCGATATTGAATATAGAATAGAAGAAATAATAACAATAAAGCTATAGACGATATCAAACCAACTACATTCACTTTAAATCCTAATTTACAATAACACTTTAATTATCTCATTAAATTCTATAATTTTTTAAAATATAAACATGCTTTGCCTTATTTTTGAAAACCTAAAAAGTTAATCATTTTTTTGATCTTTATCCTCTATAGCTTTAGTATCTTTTTCACTTTGTTTTTCTTCTTCTTTTAATGATTCTTTAAAATTTTTAATACCCTTTCCAATACCAGAGCCAATTTCAGGGAGTTTTTTGGCACCAAAAATTAGTGCAAATATTAAAACTACCACCATTATATGCCAATCGTCCAACATGCTATTTCCTCCTTTTCAAACTACATTTGAATACAGTATAAATCTACGCATGAAAAAATTATGAATTATTTGTGTAAAAATAGCAATTATTTTTTACCAAATATTATTTCAATTCGTCAAATTTATCGTAAAAGTATTTATCAGAAACTATAAACCTCAATGGATGTTTTGCCCAAGCTTTAGCGTAGTTTACGCCAATGCGAGGCGTCTTTTTAATCATATTTGTCTCTATTTTTATGCCAGCATCCACAATGCAAATTTCTGGTAATTTTTCGAATACCCCATCATCTTTACATACTCTTATCATATTATGCTCGATTTTTATACCTAAAGCTTTTGTTAATTTACCAGGACCATTGGCTAAATCTTTCTCGATAAACCCACCCCTTCTTTTTTTCATTAAATCTATACCCAATACTGGCACTATAGCTCTTATCAGAATTCCCTGGGGTATATTTTCAATATTAGTAACAATATTTAACATTACATGCCCTCTGCATGTATGAACGTACAATACTCCCCCATTGCAATACAATGATTGATTTCTTTTTGTAACTTTATTTTTATAAGCATGAGAAGCTAAATCAATGCTTCCAAAATAAGCTTCCACTTCCGATATAATACCACCGCATAAGCCTTCCTTCATATTTGTTATTATAACTTTACCTAAAAGTTCGTTTGAAATCAGCAATAAATTACTTCTTGTAAAAAATGACCTATCCAATATTTCTGCACTTTTGAAACCAAATTTATCTAATTGTGGCACTTTTAACATATAAACTACATTTATTATAAAATAATCATTCTCGATTTTCAACATTCTAAACATGATTTTTTCATAATGGTTCATTGCTGTTTCTTTGTCTGTGCAAAATTTAATTCATTGCCCAAAAAGTGTCTAAAAAATTGTCAAGCTGTTTAAAAGACTATCTGTTAAATTTATCAAAGTTAAAATTGAGCATTGATATTAAGTATTTTTCCGTTGTTTGTAAAATTTGACAAAGCTTTGATAGTTTAGTATTTTCTCATTTATGGATAAAGACGAATTGTTTATGAAAAAAGCTATAGAGCTTGCCAAAAAAGGTTTGTTTAAAACATGTCCAAACCCCGCTGTGGGTGCTGTGATAGTAAAAGATGATAAAATAATAGGAAAGGGTTGGCACAAAAAAGCTGGAAGTGACCATGCTGAAATAGTAGCTTTAAAAAGCGTTAAAGATAAATCTTTGCTTAATGGCGCAACGCTTTATGTAACACTAGAGCCTTGTAATCATTATGGAAAAACACCCCCATGTTCTATTGCCGTTGCAAATTCTGGTATTAAACGTGTGGTTATTGGTATGTTAGATGTCAACAAAACAGCAAGCGGAGGCGCACAATTCTTAAAAGAAAAAGGCTTAGATGTAAAAGTTGGTTGTTTAGAAGAAGAATGTATAAAGCTCAATAAAATATTTATCACTAATATAACAAAACATAGATCACTATTTGCAATGAAAGCAGCAATGTTACTTAATGGTTGTATATCCATAAAAGGTGGCATATCAAAGTATATTACATCTGAAAAATCTCTAACTTATGTGCATAAGCTAAGAAGCTCATACAATGCCGTTTTGGTTGGAATTAATACAATATTGATGGATGACCCACTGCTAAATTGCAGACTAAAGCGTTGCACGCAGCCAAAACGCATTGTTTTAGATGCATTTTTGAAAATACCATTATCTGCTAGGATATTTAGTTTTGAACCCCAAAATGTTTATATAGCAACAAATAGCGCTAGCGATTTAAATAAAAAATCTATACTAAAATCAATGGGTGTTAATATAATAGAATGCACCTCAACACCAATTGGTATTGACCTAATGGATTTGTCAAAAAAATTGCTTGATTTAAATATTTGCAGCGTTTTGGTTGAAGGCGGTTCTCGCATTCATGGTTCATTTTTAGAAGCAAACCTTTATGATAAAGCACACTTGTTTTATGCACCAAAGATAACAGGTTCTTATGGTGCTTTCAATGTTGTTGGGTCTTTAGCTGCATCAGACTTTTCTGAAGTAAAAAACCTAAAATCCGTAGTGTGTAAAAAAATTGGAGATGATATACTCATTGAAGGTGATTTTTAATGTTTACGGGTATAGTGGAAGAAATTGGCCGCATTAAAACTATTCGTCAAAAAAGCGGCGGAATTGGCGTTTTAATAGAAGCAAAAAACGTAATAAACGACTTAAAAATAGGTGATTCAGTAGCCGTAAATGGGGCGTGTTTAACTTGTACACAATTAGAACAAAGTGCTTTTTGGGCTGATGTTTCTAAAGAAACGCTTGACAAAACAAACTTGAAATTCGCCAATGTCGGCGAGTATGTAAATTTGGAAAGAGCTTTGAGGTTATCCGATAGATTATCAGGCCATATTGTGCTTGGTCATGTAGATTGTACTGCAAGAGTGTTGTCCATTAAAAATATGGGTGAATTTTATACATTAAGGGTAGAGTTACCAAACGATATAAAAAATTATGTAATACCAAAAGGTTCAATTTGTATTGATGGTATAAGCCTTACTGTTGCGTATTTAGCGGAAAGTTATTTTGAAGTCGCTATTATTCCGCAAACATTTGAGCACACAACATTGAAATTTAGAAAACCTGCATATAAATTAAACATTGAGGTTGATTATTTTAGTAAATACATTGAAAGGTATTTAAAAAACATCAAAGGGGTGTAAAATATGGAAACAAAAACATTTGAAGCAAAAACAGGTAGTATTGAAGAAATCTTTGTAAAGCTTGAAAATAATAAAAATTTACCTGTAAATTTAAAATCAGATTTCTGCACCATCCAAGAGGCCATAGAAGAAATAAAATCCGGAAAGATGATTATATTGGTTGATGATGAGGATAGAGAAAATGAAGGCGATTTAGTAATTGCTGCTCAATTTGTCACAAAAGAAGCGATTAACTTTATGGCAAAATATGCACGAGGACTCATATGCTTTCCTGCAGAAAAAGAAATTTTGGATAGACTTGATTTAAATTTAATGGTAGAAAGTCAAGATCCATTTAGAACAGCGTTCACTGTTTCTATTGATGCAAAATATGGCACAACGACTGGTATTTCTGCAGCAGATAGAGCGCTTACTATCCAAACAGCTATACGACCAGATGCAAAGCCAGATGATTTTGTTAAACCCGGGCATGTGTTTCCATTGATAGCAAAAAAAGGCGGCGTGCTTGTGCGTGCAGGCCACACCGAAGCAAGTGTAGATTTGGCTAAAATGGCAGGCTTAATTCCTGCTGCTGTGATTTGTGAAATTATGAATGAAGATGGTACAATGGCTCGTACAAATCAATTAATTGAATTTTCAAAACAACACAATATAAAAATAGCCACAATTGCCGATCTCATAGAATATAGAATGCGCACAGAAAAGCTCATAAAAAGGGAGGCAAGTGCTCATTTGCCCACAAAGTATGGCGATTTTGAAATAATCGTTTACACTAATTCTATAGATAATTACGAACATGTAGCGCTTGTAAAAGGCCACATTAAACCAGATGAACCAGTGCTTGTTAGGGTTCACTCCTCTTGTTTAACCGGCGATATATTGGGCTCATTAAGATGCGATTGCGGCGACCAATTGCATACTGCTATGAAAATGGTTGAGAAAGAAGGCAAAGGCGTTATTCTATACATGCAACAAGAAGGCAGGGGCATAGGATTATCAAATAAAATCAAAGCGTACAAGTTGCAAGATGAAGGTTACGATACAGTTGAAGCAAATGAAAAATTGGGTTTTAAGGCTGATTTAAGAAATTATGGCATAGGCGCTCAGATGCTTGTTGATATTGGTGTGAGGAAAATGAGGCTTATGACGAATAACCCAAAAAAGATCGTAGCTCTAAGGGGATATGGTTTAGAGGTTGTTGAAAGAGTACCCATAGAAATAGAGCCAAATGATGTAAATAAATGCTACCTTTCAGTTAAAAAAACAAAAATGGGACATTTATTAAATAATGTCTAAGGAGTCAAATTATGAAATATATTGAAGGACAATTAAGCGCAAAAGGCAAAAAGATTGCAATTATTGTAAGCAGGTTCAATAGTTTTATCTCTGATAAGCTACTTGAGGGTGCTTTGGATGCAATTATTCGCCACGATGGCGAAAAAGAAAACATAACTATCTACAAAGTACCAGGTGCCTTTGAAATACCAATCTTGCTTCCAAAGCTAATTGACAAAGATTTTGATGGTATATTATGTCTTGGGGCTATCATAAGGGGCGCAACACCACATTTTGATTTTATTGCTCAAGAAACTACAAAAGGCATAGCAAGTATTTCTCAAAAGTCTAAAATGCCTATAGCTTATGGCGTATTGACCACAGACACAATTGATCAAGCAATTGAAAGAGCAGGCACAAAAATGGGTAACAAAGGCTTCGATGCTGCACTATCTTTGCTTGAAATGATAAATTTGTTTGAAGCAATATAGGTATGTCAAGAAGGGCCATTAGAACAGAGGCGGTCAAATTTTTATATGCAAAAGCACTAAATGAATCATTTACGCTCAGTGATTTTATGCTTTATTTGACTAAAATTAAAAAAGATAATGAAAAAGTGGATTTAGAATTATTAATGAACGGTATTTTAAGAATTGAACAAAAACTTGAAGATTTTATTCAAGAATGTTCCAATGACTATGATAAATTAAATAAACTTGACATAAGCATTATTAAAGTAGGTGCATTTGAATTGTTATACACTAATTTGCCAAAAAACATAGTTATTAATGAAGCAGTAGAAATTGCAAAAAAATTTGGTGATGATGTTACAAAAGCTGTTGTAAATGCAATTTTAGAATGCATAGGAGATAGGTATGAAAGATAGACTTATTGTTGCATTAGACGTTTTAAGTTTTGAAGAAGCACGATCAATTGTTGACAAGCTTGGTGATTATGTGTCAATATATAAAATTGGTCTTGCACCATTTATTGGTTTTGGTACACAAATAATTGAGTATCTTAAAGCAAAAAACAAACAGTTTTTTTTGGACTTAAAGTTTTTTGATATACCAAATACTGTAGAACTAGCAGTTGAACAAGCTTGCATGCTTGGTGTGCATATGCTTACATTGCATGCGCTTGGTACAAAACAAATGATTGAGGCAGCAATTATTGGTAAAAAACGATACAGCGATAAGACTGGCAAGGAAGGTGCGATACTACTTGGCGTTACAGTTTTAACCAGCATAGATGAAAAAAACCTAAAATCAGAGATGTTTATTGACAAACCTCTTGAAGAAACAATTTTAAGCTTATCAAAAAACGCGTACGAAGCAGGACTACGGGGTTTTGTAGCTTCACCTAAAGAAGCCAAATTATTAAAAGATACTTTTAGCGACATAATTGTAGTAACGCCAGGCATAAGGATGAGTGAGTCTAGTGATGACCAAAAACGCGCTGCAACGCCACGATTTGCTATTGAAAACAAAGCAGATTATATTGTAGTAGGAAGGCCTATAATAAAAGCTCAAGACCCAAAACAAGCAGCAATTTTATGTATTAAAAATATGGAAGGAGTTGATTAAATGTTAACACAAGAAGAAGCATTGGAAATCTATAAAAGCTGTAATGGTTATTTGGAAGGCCATTTTAAACTCACAAGCGGATTGCACAGTCAATTTTATCTTCAATCAGCACTAGTGTTGCAATACCCACATTTGGCAGAAAAACTTTGTTCGGCCATTGCAGAACACTTTAAAGATAAACAAATAGATGTAGTGATTGGGCCTGCTATGGGTGCAATTTTGGTTTCATACGAGGTTGCTCGTCATCTTGGTGTAAGAAGCATTTTTGCAGAACGCACTGACAATGTGTTGTCTCTTAGGCGTAATTTTTTTATTGAAAAAAATGAAAGGGTTCTTGTAGTTGAAGATGTTGTTACCACAGGCAAAAGTGTTTATGAAACACTAGAGGTTGCAAAACAGTATTCTTCAAATATAGTGGGCGTTGGTGCGCTAGTTGATAGAGGTGGAAACTTTAAAACTGATTTGGATTATTTTCCATTGATTCGTTTAAATATCGTTAATTACGAACCTGAAAATTGTCCACTGTGTAAGCAAAATATACCGCTTGTAAAGCCAGGTAGTAGAAAAATATAAAGGAGGTGTGCTATGCAACTTACCTATTTAGGACATGCGGCAGTTTTGGCAAAAGGAAGCGTATCTGTAATTATTGATCCGTTTTTAACGGGAAACCCACAAGCAACTACAAAGCCCAGCGATATTAAAGTAGATTACATTTTGTTAACGCATGGGCATGGCGACCATATTGGCGATGCAATTGAAATTGCCAAAAATAATTCAGCAACGATTGTAGCGCCGTTTGAGCTAGCGCTGTACTGTCAATCAAAAGGAGCACAAGTTCATCCTATGCACATAGGAGGGGCTCATCGCTTTAGCGACACTTTTTGGGTTAAGCTGACAATTGCACATCACGGAAGCAGCGTTATAGAAGGGGATAAAATTATCTACACAGGCAACCCTTGCGGCTTTGTAGTAGAACTTGATGGTAAAAAAATCTATCACTCTGGTGATACAGGCTTATTCTTAGATATGCAACTAATTGGAGAGCTTGGTCTAGATTTAGCCATTTTACCTATTGGAGACAACTTTACAATGGGCATTAGCGATGCAGCAAAAGCAGTTGAATTTTTAAAACCAAAAAAAGTGCTTCCAATCCACTATAACACATGGGATATTATCAAAGCAGACCCTCAAGAGTTTAAAAACGCTATAAAACCACCCTTTGAGGCTGTTATACTAAAACCAAACGAAAGTCTAACTCTATAAAGCAAATTTGTGGCTACCTTGTCTTGAGGTAGCCTATTTTTATGCAAATATTAAATAAGCAACGCCCACAAGTATTCTATAAAAACCAAAAACCATTAGATTATTTGTTGAAATAAAGCGCAAAAATGTTTTAACACTAATGACAGCAAAAACTAAAGCTGTAAAAAAGCTTACACCCATAGCTATAAAGTCGCTATGCGAAATATAAGCATGGTCTTTTATTAAAGCATATGAGCCAGCACTTAAAATCGTAGGTATAGCAAGCAAAAACGAAAACTCGACAGCGGTTTTTCTATCAAGGCCAAGCAGTATCCCGCCCACAATTGTAGCACCAGACCTTGAAACACCAGGTATAAAAGCCAATGCTTGAATAAATCCAAGCAACACAGCTTTTTTAATGCTTAGTTGGTCAATATTTTTAATAGTAGGTTTTTTCTTAAATAGTTCAACAGCTATGATAATTAGGCCACCTATAATCAAAGATATTACAGTAATTTTGTCATTGTATAACAAATAGTGTTTCACAGGCTTATACACTATTAAACCCAATACACCAGTTGGTATAAATGCATAAATCACTTTTTTTAATGTTTGAAAATCAATCAGTAGCCTTTTAGTATACAAAATCAATACAGCGCATACCGCACCAAGTTGCATTACAATTTCATAAATTTTTATAAAATCGCTTGATGGTATACCCATTGCTTTACCAACAAGTGTTAAGTTACCAGCAGCAGATACAGGCAAAAACTCTAAAATACCTTCTACAATACCTAAAATAATAGCATGGAAAATACTCATATGGTCCATATTCTATATACTTTTTTAATGATGTCAATAAAAAAACTTAAGCAGGTCTTGACATTTGTAAGTGGTTTAACTATAGTTAGATGAAGGAGGGTAAAGTGAGCTCTAAAAAAGCATGTTATATAGCCATTTTGATTTTAGTGATAGGTGTTTTAGGTGTATATTTTTATGGAAACATAAAATTAAATTCGTATAAAAAAGCTCAAGAGTTAGCTTTTTCAAATAAAATAGCACAAATAAATGCCCAATACAGCGCACAAGAGAAAGCTAAAACAACATCGCTTTTACAAAGTTTGGCTATACCGCTTAGTTATTTTGTAAAAAATGCTATTGAATCCAGCAACTACCAAAGCATCAATGATTGTTTTAATGAGCTTGTGAAAACTAAAGGTTTTAAGGATATAAATCTTGTTAGAGCAGGAAAAATTATTGTTGGCACAAATAAAAAATTTGAAGGTGAGTCATTTGATAAAATCTATCCAAGCCAATTCGCTCAATACAAAGAAATAACCATTAAGCAGATCCAACCAAACATGTCTTATATAATAGTGCCAATCATGAGTACAAACTCTCAGTTGGGTTTTGTAGTTATAACTTTTAGTGATTAATGTTTCTAAATAAATTTTTATATTTCGAGGTGTTTCATGTCTAGTGCACAAAAAGGCGATAAGGTTCAGGTACATTATGTAGGAAAGTTAGATGATGACAGTATATTTGATTCATCTATAAATTCAAATCCATTGGAGTTTGTAATAGGCGATGGCTCAATAATTCCAGGTTTTGAAGAAGCTGTAATTGGCTTAGAAGAAGGCGAAAAAAAGACATTTACCGTAAAACCAGAAGATGCTTATGGTCCATATTACAATGAGCGTGTAATTGTCATTAATAAATCGCAACTACCACCAGATTTAGACCCACAAGTTGGAGACAGATTACAAGGTCAACAACCAGATGGTAGTGTAGTGCTTTTTAGCGTAATTGATAAAAATGGCGATGATATAACGCTTGACGGTAATCATCCACTTGCAGGTAAAAATTTAAATTTCGAGATTGAACTTATAAAAATTCAAAAAGAATCTTAAAAAAGATTGAAAGCCGTATCTTTTTTCTCAGGTGGCAAAGATGGTCTATTTGCCACCTATTTAGCTCAAAAAAATTCAATTGATGTCCCATATTTTTTACTATTAAAAACAACTATTGGGTTGTCGCCACATTACGAAAATATTGAAGC
>JAVRLY010000027.1:0-17956 GCA_031960885.1 Desulfurella sp.
CACAACTGCACTAAGTCTTGGCGCTTTTCTAAGAGGCCTATAAGCTAATCTTTCCAAAAAAATACCAAACATAGAAATAAATAACGATGTAATAACAAACATTAGTATCACAGCCCACAATTTATCTATATGCATGCCAAATGCCTGCATAAGTACAGTCAAGCCAATATAGGCCGCAAGGGCCACGACATCACCATGTGCAAAATTGATGAGCTTCATCACACCATACACCATAGTGTAGCCTATGGCCACAAGGGCATAAATACTTCCTATAGCTAAACCGTTTACAATTTGCTGTAGAAAAATTTCCATAATTTTAATCTTCTCTATAAATTACTTTGTATTGATCATTATTGTAAATTTCATAAGCCATAAACCTACTACCGGCACGCTCACCATCTTTCGTAAATGTTATTGGACCTGTTATACCTGGGAAATTCTTCAAGTTGTGTAAAAAGGCCGCTAATTTTTTTGTATCTGTTGTTTTTGTTTTTTCTATTGCATACATAATTGCCCTTAATCCATCAGCATTAAACAGTGTCCAAATGCTTGGTGGCATCATATGATATTTTGCCTGATAATCTCTTAAGAACTCTTTTGCTAAAGGATATGGTAGTATGTCTGGTCTTGGCACATTAATCATATAAACACCATTTGCAGCCTTGCCTGCAAGTTTGAAAAATTCTGGGTTATCATTTGAATCACCACCGACAAAAGCAGCTTTTATGCCCAGCGATACCTCTTGTGCTCTAATTAATCCACCATCTGTATAATATCCACTAAAATAGATAACATCAGGGTTCATAGCCTTAATTTTTGTCAAAATTGGTGTAAAATTCTGTGAACCAGCTTGAATTTTTCCCCTGTAAATAATGTTGCCACCTAATTTCTTTATGGCTGATACTGTAGCATCGGCCAAATTAGAAGAATAAACAGAATAATCAGATAATACAACTATCCTTTTAAAATGTTTGTCTTTAACTAGAAAATCTGCCGTAAAGTTTGCTTCTGCACTATTTGGGCATGAATTTCTAAAAAATGTCCAATAACCGTGGTGAGTGAGAGAATCTGCTGTAGCGTCACTTGTTTGCAATACGCCAGCTCTTGCGTATATAGGTTCTGCTGATTCTGCTGGTGTAGATGAATAAGTACCGATTACTGCTATAACGCCATCATTTACTAACTTTCGTGCGCAAATTGCACCACCTACGGCTGTGCCTTCATCATCACATGTTACAACTTCTATTTTCTTACCCAACAAACCACCCTTTGCATTCTGCTGCTCAACAATCATCTTAACCGCATTGTCAATGCCTTGACCTTCATTTGCAAAAGAACCAGTAATGGGCGCTTGAACGCCAATCTTGATGACACCTGCTGCAAATGAACTTGTTGCTAAAAACAGCACTGAAACTACTACCCATAACAGGTTTTTAAGTTTCATAAAAAACCCCCTTAAAAAAATAAATTTTTCACATTTAATTACTTTACTAAACTTAGTTAATATCACAATTTAAGTTAATAGTCAAGTGGTTTTAAATATTTTTTATAAGTCACTTGACTTAATAAAATAAAGTGTGTATTTTATATTAGTAAATTAAATTTTATGGAGGTTAAAATGAAAAATTGTAAAATTAAAGTACCTTTGGCAATTAATGAGCCAATTTATAATTATGAAGTTGGTTCTACTCACAGGCAAATGTTAAAGAATGCTATAGGAAAAATTAAATCAGACAAAATAGAAATACCGCTAATTATTGGTGGCAAAGAGCATAAAAGCAACAATAAGGTTGAAATTCGCTCACCGCACGATCATAGCCAGTTGCTTGGCTACTACTACAAAGCTTCAAAAGATGAAATAGCGCTTGCAATAAATGAGAGTCTCAAAGCTGCAAAAATATGGAGTAAATTTGATTTTTCAGAGCGCGCCGCAATTTTTTTAAAGGCAGCAGAATTACTCAGCACAAAGTATAGGTACTTAATAAACGCCGCTGCAATGCTTTCAATTAGCAAAAATGCCTACCAGGCAGAAATTGACTCGGCTTGTGAACTAATAGATTTTTTGCGCTTTAACGTTTATTATATGCAACAAATCTATGAAGATCAGCCATATTCACCAAAAGGTATATGGAACATAATGCAGTATAGACCATTAGAAGGCTTTATTTTTGCAGCTCCGCCATTTAATTTTGTATCTATATCTGGTAACCTACCAACTGCTCCAGTAATAATGGGCAATGTTTCGATATTTAAACCCGCATCAACCTCTGTGTATGCGCCGTATATTTTTATGCAAGTGCTCAAAGAAGCAGGTTTGCCAGATGGCGTAATAAACTTTTTGCCAGCTCAAGGCTCTGCAATTGGTGAGTATATTTTTTCTAATCCTTATTTTGCTGGTTTACATTTTACAGGCAGTGTGGAAACATTCCACAATATGTGGTCAATAATAGCTAAAAATATCCCTCTATATAAAAGCTACCCACGTATCGTAGGTGAAACTGGCGGTAAAGATTTTATATTTGCCCACATAAGCGCAGACAAAAAAGCTCTAATAACAGCAATTATTAGAGGCGCTTTTGAATATCAGGGTCAAAAATGCTCTGCAGTCTCAAGGGTGTATTTACCAAATAGTTTGTACAATGAAATAAAAGATGACTTATTTAATGAAATAGATAAAATCAAGATGGGAAGCCCAGAAGATTTCAGAAATTTTATGAATGCAGTAATCGATAAAGAAGCTTTTGAAAAAATCTCTTCTTATATTAGCTATGCTAAGAATTCCAACGAAGCAACAATTGTAAAAGGTGGCAAATGTGACAGCAGCATTGGATATTTTATAGAACCAACTGTAATTTTGACAACAAACCCGAATTTTAAGACAATGACAGAAGAAATATTTGGACCGGTTGTTACATTTTACTTATACGATGAGACAAAATATGAAGAAACATTAGATCTATGCGATCAAACAAGCCCTTATGGTTTGACAGGAGCTATTTTTGCTCAAGATAGAAACGCTATAAACTTAGCCATAGAAAAATTAGAACAAAGCGCAGGCAATTTTTATATAAATGATAAACCCACAGGAGCAGTCGTTGGTCAACAACCATTTGGCGGCGCAAGGGCAAGCGGCACAAATGATAAGGCTGGTAGTCTATTGAACTTAATTAGATGGACAAGTGCTAGGGCTATAAAAGAAAACTTTAACCCACCTCAAGCACTTGAGTACCCTTTTATGATGGAGGAATAATGTCTGTATTTAATGCCATTGTGTCAAATACTATAGATTATGTGCCATCAAATATTGTATCAATATTTGCTAAAAAATATATTGCTGGTGCATCTTTAGAAGACGCACTCAATCTCACTAAATCTTTTAACCAAAACGGCGTCATGAGCACAATAGATGTGCTTGGTGAAGATGTAAAAAAGATTGAAGAAGCAAATTTTTACAAGAATGAATGTATAAAAGTATTAGAAGAGATTAAGGCTAACCATTTAGATGCCAATTTATCATTAAAACCAACACAAATGGGTTTTGCTTTAAACAAAAATTTAGGATTTCAAAACATTAGAGAAATTGTAAAGAGGGCTTATGAACTTAATAACTTTGTGCGCATAGATATGGAAAACTCTCCATACACCACAGACACAATAGAAATGTACAAACAGCTTAGGAAAGAATTTGGACAACATGTTGGAACCGTGCTTCAAGCTTACTTACGAAGGACAATAAATGATATTGATTATCTATCAGACGATAAAATGAATATAAGACTGTGTAAAGGCATATACATAGAACCAGAAAAAATTGCTTACAAAAATCGGGAAATTATTGTGGAAAACTATAAGTACTGTTTAGAAGAGTTATTTAAGAAAAAAGCTTATGTAGGAATAGCCACACACGATGAAAAACTTATATTTTACGCGATGAAACTAATAAAAGAGTATAATCTTAATACCAACGAATACGAATTTCAAATGCTACTAGGTGTTGGAGAAAACCTAAAACAATTTATCTTAGATTCAAAACACAGGCTTAGAATCTATGTACCGTTTGGTAAGCAATGGCTTGCGTATGCTAAACGCCGTTTAAAAGAAAATCCAAATTTAATAAAAACAGCTTTAAATTTGGCTTAAAAAATATGCTGCTCAAGATATTTGAATCTGCAAAAGCCTATTTCTACTTAGCGCTGTGCATAATATTTTGGGCAGCAATACCTGTTGTATCAAAAAAAATATTGATTGAGCTAAACAATGTTCAAATGCTTTTTTATTCCACAATTATCTCTTTTGTAGTTTTGTTTATCATAAATCTATTCCAAAAAAAATTGTACCTCTTAAAAAAATACAAGGCAAAAGATTTTGCAAATATGTTCTTTTTGGGCTTTCTAGGTGCTTATTTTTGCTATTTAATACTTTATAAAGCCTTTAGTATGGCTGGAGCTCAAGAAATATTCATTTTGGCTTATACATGGCCAATAATAGTTGTTATTTTAGGGTTTATCATATTAAAAGAACAATTAACATTTAAAAAGATACTTGCAATTGGCGTTAGTTTTTTTGGAATAGTTATTATCGTAACAAACGGACACTTAACGCATCTGAGTTTTTCAAGCCTAAGGGGAGACTTGTTTGCTCTAACTTATGCATTTGTTTTTGCATTATTTAGTGTTCTGGGTAAAAAATTTAAATATGATCAAACATTATCAACAATGATTTTTTTTCTATCAGCTTTAATCTTAATGATACCAACTGTGTTTTTCTTATCAAACTTTAGATTGCCAAGCATAAATGTATGGTTCTGGTTATTTTTAAATGGGTTTTTTATAAATGGCATAACTTATATTTTTTGGTTTAAAGCTTTAAAAGCACCAACGCATATAGTTTCAAATTTGTTATATTTAACACCCTTTTTATCTCTTGTGTACATACGTGTCTTTTTGGGAGATAAAATACTTTTTAGCTCCTGCATTGGACTTGCTATAATTGCCAGCGGGATAATACTTCAAAGTATAAAACTAAATTGAGTCTCCATCAAGTCCGCGTATTTTCATAGCTTTTGTTGGACAAACCTTGACGCATAACTCACAGGCAATACATCTATCTTTATAAAAAGACACTTTCATCGTTTGCCTATCATCAATAATAAGTGCATCTGTAGGACAAACTGGCAAACAATAGCCACAATGATAGCACAAATCATCGTCCCTAAAAACCCTATCTTCAATGTTTGATATTTCTATACCGCTTTCTTTTAAATACTCAATGCCACTATTGTAAGCATTTTCTGTGCCAATTAGTTCAAGAATCATCAACCCTTCTTTCTTGGGTGATATTTTTGCTTCCATAACATTGAATGTTAAATCATATTTTCTAGATAACTCGCAAATCACAGGTTTACCCGCTGCTTTTTTTGAAAATTGCAACAAAACTTTTTTTGCTATCATTAGATTTACCCTCCTAATTCAAAATCACCCCAAAATGCTATTTTGTTGTCACAAACGAAACAACATCCAATTGTCTGACTAAACTTCCTAGCAAAATCAATAGCTTTTTCAATATCTTTATCATTTTTTATTATATTACCACAAGCACTTGCCAAACAATCACTAAAATAGGCATTATGAGAGATTATAAGCGAAGCATCGCTTGTTCCAAAAGATAAAGATGGACCTATTTTTGCACTTGACGTGCAAATACCATAGGGCTTATCTGATTGTCTTAAAATTAAATTAAGTCTATTAAATGGATTATCTTTGCCTACATATAAGCCCAACGTTGCGTCCTTATTTAATTTTAGAAAGATATCACCGCCATTTTCCACTATGCATTCATTACAAAATCTTAAAAGTACTTTGCCTACTTCTTCAGAGATAGCACCAGCTACACAAGCCATTGGACCAACGCCAATTTCCGAAGATGTTTTAATCATTTTCTTAACAACAAATGAAGCATACTTATCTTGCTTTATTGGAGACAAAGAAACTAAAAATTCTTTAGATTTTAAAATGTAGTCTTCCAAATCTTTGCGTATTTTATACAATGCCTCAAAAGCCACAGTTTTTAAGTCTTTGCATGTTTTTATAAACAAATTACTTTCTTTTATGCTTATTTCAAAACTATACAAATCATCGCTAACAAGTTGCCTGTAAAATCTCAGCATTTTACATATTTTAACGGTTCGTAGTCACTTGATTGTCCAATCAAACAAGCAGGATTAGTAATATAAAATTTTCCATCTAAAATCCATTGTTTGAGCTCCTCTGCAATTTCCAAAGCCATATAATAGCTAGAAAGAGGGGTGGTGGGAACTTCTTTACCATTAAGCATGATAGTTCCGCTTCTTAATTCTTTGTATGTGACAAGACCATGTGTTTTGCTAATTTTGTTTGGATAATCATATCCATAATCATAGACATAAGCTTCAATTTCTTCATCACTAACACCGCAAAAGAAAGCCATCTCTTCATTTATTATCGGTATCGGCACACCAATACCTAAACTAAGAGAAACCCCATAACCTAAAATTGATGCACCCCTTATATATTTAGTATTCATTTGCTTCATATCTCCAATAACCGCTAATGTACCTGCTCCTGATTTTGGCAAACCCCTTTCATTTCTTTCTACATTAGGATCATGCTGTGTGCCTTGATAAATGACATATCCTATACCTCCGCCCAAAAAGATCCTAGTGCCTATACCTATTGTTCTGTAAAACGGATCATTGAATAATGGAGACAACTCACCAGCTGAAGAATATGTAGCATTGCTAATATTTGGTTTTAACACACCCATGTAAGTATAAATTATTTTATCAGTTGTGTTTATGGCAACTGAATAATTTTGGTAAGCATTGCGAGGATTTAATAGAGTCGCATCCCTTAAATCAGCAATGGTGATTTCTTTTTCAAATTCTTTTGCTGGATAACAATCAGTACCATAACCTTCTGCCCTTAAAAGTACTTTTTTGCCAGCTATTAAGTCCTCTATGACATGTCCTCCACCGTAATTGAATCTACCTGGATGCACACTATTTAAAGGATCGTTTTCTTTAACAGCGCTAACGCCAAGATAGCAATCTACAGCTGCAACACCACCGTATGCTTCAACATCGTTAAACCAAACTTTTGATGCTTTTATTTTGGGTTTTGTATGCCAAAAATTAATCAATGCGCCACTTGAGCACATCGTTCCAAATGTACCCGTTGTTACAATATCAACCTTTTTTGCAGCTTCTATACAACCTTCTTTTCTTACTATATCTATCATTTCCTTTGCATTAACAACAACTACTTCTTTTCTTTTAATTTTTTCATTTATTTCCTCAATTGTTTTATTGACTTTAAACTCCACCTTACACCTCCTAAATCAATATAAAAGTTAGTATACAACTAATCAATTTTTAAGTCAAGGGATTGAGATATTAATTTTTTCAATATTCAAAGCCTTTCCATTGTAAATATTGACATCAACTATGCATGCATTAACTCTCAAATCAATTTTGCAAACATCAAATCTTTTTGGCATATATGTTATAAACTTCTCAATTATATCTTCCTTTTTAAATCCAATAATCCCGCCATGACAACCAGTTAAGCCAACATCTGTAATATAGGCTGTACCGTTGGGCAAAATTTTTTCATCGTTTGTTTGAACATGTGTGTGTGTACCCAAACAAGCGCTTACCTTGCCATCACAATAATAACCAAAAGCCTGTTTCTCGCTAGTGGCTTCAGCATGAAAATCAATAATTTTGATTATCGGCAACAAGTTGTCACTGTATAATTGATCTAAAAAAATAAATGGATTCTCAACAGGATTCATAAAAATCCTACCCAAAAACGTTGCAACTAAAACCTTTGTATAGTTTTTTTCTACGATAACAAATGATTTACCTTTAGTATTTGGCATATTAAAAGGCCTTGCTACTTTAGTCATGCTATCTATATTTATAACAAAATCCTTCTTATCCCACACATGATTGCCGGTTGTGAAAGCATCAAAATATGGCTCAATTGCTTCGTAAGTTTCTTTAGTTATTCCAAAGCCACCTGCAAGATTTTCAATATTTGCTATTGCTATATCGTAAGCATAAGAGTCTTTGAGATAATTTAAACTATCTACTGCAGCTTTCCTACCGCTATCTCCCACTATATCTGACACAAACAAAATGCGCAACACATCAGTTTGCATATTCAATAGCCCTAAGTTCTCTTATAGCAACAACTTTAACCTGGCCTGTATAAGTCATATTTTCTTTAATTTCATCTGCAATTTCTTTTGCAGTTAAAAAAGCGTCATTGTCATTTGTAAATTGATCCTCAACAATTACCCTCAGTTCTCTACCAGCTTGGATAGCATAAGCATTTTTGACATTTTTATACTTTTTAGCAATCTTTTCTAATTCTTCCAATCTTTTTATATAATTTTCTAAAACTTCCATTCTAGCGCCTGGCCTTGCTGCACTTAGAGTATCTGCAATAGATACAAGCACACTCTCAACACAATTTGGTTCTACTTCGCCATGATGTGACATTATAGCATTGATTACATATTCATTTTCACCATATTTTCTTGCAATTTCAGCGCCAATTACAGTATGAGAACCTTCCATTTCTTGGTCTGTAGATTTGCCAATATCGTGCAAAAGTCCAGCCCTTTTTGCCAACTTTATATTGAGTCCAAGTTCAGCTGCCATAATACCAGACATATAGGCTACTTCGACAGAATGTGCTAAAACATTTTGCGTATAGCTTGTTCTATATTTCAACATTGATAAATGCCTTATTATTTCTGTATGTAAATTTTCAATGCCCAAATCAAATATAAGGGATTTTACTTCTTCAATTGCTTCTTGTTCAAGCTCTTGTTTTACTTTTTCAACAACTTCTTCAATGCGTGCTGGGTGAATCCTGCCATCTTGTATTAATTTTTCCAAAGCGACTTTAGCAATTTCCCTTTTTTTTGCATCAAAGCTTGATATAACTACAACCTCTGGCGTATCATCAATAATCAAATCTACGCCTGTCTCTTTTTCAAAAGATCTAATATTTCTACCTTCCCTACCAATTATCCTGCCTTTCATTTCATCGCTTGGTAAACTTACAGTTGATATTGTTTTCTCCATAACAAAAGTGCTAGACATTTTTTCCATTGTTAAACTAAGGATCTTTTGTGAGATTTTTTTGGCATTCTCATTAATTTCTTCTTCAATTGTTCTTAGCCTTATAACTGCTTCTTTTCTAGCAGTATCTTCTATTTGTTTTACTAGATATTCTTTAGCTTCTTCAGTAGTCATTTTTGCAATTTCTTCAATTTTTCTTTTTTGTTCATCAACTAAATTTGCTAACTTTGCACTTTCTTGCTCCAAAAATTGTTCTTTTTCTTTAATTTCTTCTAGTTTTTTATTAAGCTGCTCTTGTTTGCTATCTAATTGAAATTGTTTTTTGTCTAAAGCCTCTTCTTTGGTTTGAATCCTTTTTTCCCATTTTTGAATCTCTTTTCTTTTTTCTCTAATTTCTTCATCAACTTGGTTTTTTGCTGTCAAAGTATAGTCTTTTACATCAATTTCAGCTTTTTTTAGTATATTCTCTTTCTCAATCTCAGCATTTTTGACAATGTCTTTAGCTTTTTGCCTTAAGTACTCTTTTTTCTTAATTTGTAAAAAATATACACCTAAATACCCTATTATAAGTCCTAGTATTAACATTAAAACACTAAATAATATCGTTGACATAGCTATCTCCTACACTTTTTAATTCTTTTTTCTGTAATTATATAATCAAGAGGAATATCAAATTCATCTTCTTTGATATTGGAATTTTTAACTTGAAAATCAAATCCAACACCTATCTTTAAAGCTTTAGTATTATGTAACAATTTATCATAAAAACCCATGCCATATCCTATACGATAGCCTCTTTCATCAAACACCAAACCTGGCACAATAAAACAGTCTATTTGTTTTTTAAATATGTAAATACCACGAAAGGGTTCTAAAACGGAAAATTTATGCTTCTTGAAACTGTTTGATTTCGAAATGAGCAAAATATCGTCATGTATATTAGTAAAAAACACATTAAAGTTTTTAGAGAACAAAAAAAAGTTTGGGTTAGCTTCTTTATTTATTGGTTTATAGGAAACTATATTCTTAATTTTTTTTAATTTAAGGAAACCTACTAACTTTCTCGATATTAATAAACTTTTTGTGGATACAAACCTTCTGGTGCAAAGCCCCCTTTCATCCAAAGCCTTGCGCCTTAATGTTTTTTTTGTATATTTATAAACTTCCATTACGAACTTCTTTAAAATTTATATTAAAGCCTAAGGTGCCGTGTGCGGAATTTTCCTAGAACCTAGCAATGATAAGTGGGTACCTCGTAAGTAGGCTTAGAGTGCTTTTACAAGCTCTTCAAGACTACTTAATGCCAGCCCCCCATTGTTAGGTGTTGGCTCTAAGGAAAAAATGCATCACAAACACCCAAGGCCAAATTAAATCTACCTAATAACCCATACCTATTATAACAAATAAAAATATAAATATCAATACGAACATCATACAATAGCGCTAATGTCTTTTTCGGACAATATTTGTATTTTATTTACAATACAGCATTTTATTGTTTCTTCCAAATGAGAAACTTTAATAATCATAACTGCATAGTCTTTAATCTTTGCAGAAAATCCATACATGTATTCTATATTAATGTTGCTTTCTTTTAAAGCTTTTAAGACGTTTGCAAGAGAATGAGGCTTATCAGGTATAGCTATAGCTAAAACTTCAGTTAGACTTACTGTAAATCCGTTTTTTAATAGAATATCATAGGCTAAGTGTGAATTTTCACAAATAAGCTTTACTATTCCAAAATCTGAAGAGTCAGTAAGACTAATAGCTTTTATATCAATATCATTTTTACCTAGAACATCAACTACATCGAGCAATCTGCCCGGTTTATTTTCAACAAACACAGAAATTTGATTTAACATCTTCATAAATTTGCCCTCTATATTTTTCTTTTATCTATTACACGTTTAGCTTTACCTTCTGTGCGTTCTATGGTTCTTGGTTCAACAAGTGTAACTTTAGTTGTTATGCCCAAAATATCTTTTATGTCTTTTTGTATTTGATTTTGCAAATTTTGAAGTTTTCTAATTTCATCAGAAAATACCTTATTGTCAACTTCTACTTGCACTTCCAGCGTATCTAGATTATTTATTCTATCAACAATTAATTGATAGTGTGGAGCAAGCCCTTCAATTTCCATTAACACAGATTCAATTTGACTAGGAAAAACATTGACGCCTCTAATTATTATCATATCATCACTTCTACCCAAAATCTTTTGAATACGCCTGTGCGTTCGCCCACATTTACAAGGCTCTTTTATAATTCTTGTAATATCTTTTGTTCTGTACCTAATAAGCGGCATAGCTTGTTTTTTTATTGTAGTAATAACGAGTTCGCCTTCTTGACCATCTTCTAGAGGCTCAAGCGTATCTGGGTCTATGATCTCTGGTATAAATGCATCTTCCCAAATATGCAAGCCATTTTTCTCTTCACACTCAATCGCTACACCAGGTCCCATTATCTCGCTTAAACCGTAAATATCCATAGCATTTATATGAAGTTTTTCTTCTATTTTTTGGCGCATATTTTCGCTCCAGGGCTCTGCACCAAAGATCCCAACTCTCAAGTTAATTCTGTCCAATAAGTCCATTTCTTCAATTGTATCTGCAAGTAATTGAGCATAAGATGGTGTAGCTGTTAAGACGCTGGATTTAAAATCTACCATAATCATAATTTGTTTTTTTGTGTTTCCACCCGAGATAGGTATTACTGCTGCACCTAATTTTTCTGCGCCATAGTGTGCTCCAAGCCCTCCTGTAAACAAACCATAGCCATAAGCATTTTGTATAATATCTCTACTTGTTACACCGCAAGCAACAAGTGATCTTGCCATCAAAACAGACCACGATTCAATATCAGCTCTAGAATATCCAACAACTGTGGGCTTGCCTGTTGTACCACTTGAAGCGTGTATGCGCACAATTTGATCTATTGGCATACTAAACATTCCGTATGGATAACTTTCTCTTAAATCGTCTTTTGTGGTAAAAGGTAATTTGTGCAAATCTTTTAAAGATTTTATATCATCTAATATTATGTTTGCTTTTTTAAAAGATTCTTTATAAAAAGGCACAAGAGCGTACACTCGCTCTAGCGTCTGTTTTAATCTTTTAAGTTGAAGAGCTTCTAAAGCCTCTCTTGGCAAAGTTTCTATTTCATCGTCGTAAATCATGTAGATAATCCTAATAATTTATCAATCTTTGCTTTATCAAAACCTACAATAGCCCTTGATCCAATAAGCACTACGGGAACACCAGTTTGACCTGTCATTCTAACCATATCTTCTGCTGCTTTTCTGTCTCTTGATACATCTACATCTTTAAAAGCAATACTGTTTTTTCTCAAATAATCCTTCACTCGCGTACACCAAGGACAACTCGGCGTAGAAAAAACCACAACACGTGGTTGTTTTTTTATTGTATCTTTTTGTGTACTTTCCATAATAATACCTCCTTTTTTTGTTTAAAATATATACATTTTCTTTGATTTGTCAATTGTGTAAGTTTCCTACTACCTTTTTTAAAAATTTTTAGTCGGTTTTAGAATAACCTCTAATTTGTGCAACGATTGAATTAGGATTAAAATTTAGTTTACTTTTTTCACATTAAGTATATAATTTAATATTAAGTAACATAAAAAGGAGGAAGTTAGGTGAGTAAAAATGGATACAAAAACTGGCAAGAAAAAACCTTAATACCCTACATTAAAAAAAATCCTACAAGAAAAGAAAAATTCCATACCAGCTCTTACATTGATATAAAAGATTTATACACTGAAAATGATGTATCAGACTATGAACAGAACTTGGGCTACCCTGGCCAATACCCTTTTACAAGGGGCCCCTATCCAACAATGTATAGGGGACAACATTGGACAATGAGACAATACGCTGGTTTTGGCACAGCAAAAGAATCGAACGAACGTTACAAGTACTTGTTAAAACAGGGTCAGACTGGTCTATCTGTAGCTTTTGATCTGCCTACGCAAATTGGTTACGATTCAGACTCTCCTATGAGCGAAGGAGAGGTTGGTAAAGTTGGTGTTGCAATCGATACTATTGATGATATGGAAACACTATTTAAAGACATACCGCTTGATAAAGTCTCAACATCAATGACTATTAACGCAACAGCATTTATACTGCTTTCAATGTATATAGTTGTAGGTAAAAAACAAGGTGTTGAAAAAAAACTTTTGCGTGGTACCATACAAAATGATATTTTAAAAGAATACATTGCGCGAGGAACCTATATTTATCCTCCAAAACCATCAATGCGCATCATTACAGATATATTCGACTATTGCGCAAAAGAAGTTCCAAAGTGGAATACAATAAGTATTTCTGGCTACCATATAAGAGAAGCAGGTTCAACTGCAGTCCAAGAAGTGGCATTCACGTTAGCAGATGGTATTGAATACGTTAAAAGTGCTATAGAAAAAGGTTTGAACGTTGATGATTTTGCTGGAAGACTCTCATTTTTCTTTAACGCTCACAACGATATATTGGAAGAGGTGGCAAAATTTAGAGCAGCAAGAAGAATATGGGCAAAAATTATGAAAGAAAGATTCAATGCAAAAAATGAAAAATCTCAGATGCTAAGATTTCACACGCAAACAGGCGGCTCAACTCTAACAGCACAACAACCAGAAAACAACATTATTAGGGTAACGCTACAAGCGCTTGCTGCTGTACTTGGAGGCACACAAAGCCTCCATACAAACTCAATGGATGAAGCATTGGCTTTGCCAACAGAAAAGTCTGTGCGTATTGCACTTCGCACACAACAAATTATTGCTTATGAATCTGGTGTAGCAAATGTAATAGATCCGCTTGGCGGCTCATACTATATAGAGCATTTAACAGACACTATAGAACAAAAAGCCTGGGAATACATTAATAAAATAGACGAACTTGGTGGCATGGTAGCTGCAATCGAACAAGGATTTGTCCAAAAAGAAATTCAAGAATCAGCTTACCATTATCAAATGGACATTGAAAATAGAGAAAGGATTATCGTAGGTGTAAATAGTTTTCAAATAGAAGAAGAACCGCCAAAAGACTTATTAAAAGTAAACCAGCAAGTCTCAATTGAACAGATAAAAAAACTCCAACAAATCAAATCTCAAAGAGATAATCAAAAGGTTCTAAAAAGCTTGCATCTATTAAAAGATACTATTAAATCGAATGATAATGTAATGCCAGCTGTTATAGAATGTGTTGAAAATTATGCAACACTTCAAGAAATTGCCGATACACTACGTCAAGAATTCGGCGAATATAAAGAAAGCGTAGTAATTTAAACGGAGGCTTAAAAATGGCGATTAGAATATTGATAGCAAAACCAGGCTTGGATGGTCATGATAGAGGTGCGAAATTTGTCGCAAGGGCACTCCAAGAAAGAGGGTATGAAGTAATATATACTGGCATAAGACAAACACCAAAACAAATAGCTATAGCTGCCGTTCAAGAGGATGTGGATTTTGTAGGTTTAAGTCTGCTAAGTGGCGCACATAATGAATTGTTTCCGAAAGTGGTTGAAGAGTTGCACAATGCTGGTGTTAGCGATATTGTGGTTTTTGGTGGTGGCGTGATACCTCAATCAGACATAGAATTTTTAAAGTCAAAAGGCATCAAAGCAATTTTTGGTCCTGGCACTTCTATAAAAACAATTGTGGATTTTATTGAAAATGAAACTAAATCAAGAAATTCAAAAATTGGTTGATGGAATTTTAAAAAAAGATATGCGTTCTATAGCAAAAGCTGTCAGTTTTGTTGAAAATTCTGATTACAAAACAAAAAAACCTTTTTTGCAAGCCATATTCCCATATACAGGAAAAGCAAAGGTTATTGGTATTACTGGTTTGCCTGGCGCTGGCAAATCAACAATTACAGATAAACTCATAAAAGCTTTTAGGGATGATGGTAAAAGTGTAGGAGTGCTTGCAGTAGATCCAAGCAGTCCTTTTACAAAAGGCGCAATACTTGGCGATCGCATACGCATGCAAAATCATACATTAGACAAAGACGTTTACTTGAGGTCAATGGCGTCTCGCGGTGCGCTTGGTGGACTTGCTCAAACAACAAAAGATGCACTAAAGGTGCTCGATGCGTCTGGTTATGACATTGTTATAATTGAGACTGTTGGCGTAGGTCAAAATGAAATCGACATAGTAAAAATTGCAGACTGTGTCGTACTAACCTACGCGCCGGGTTTTGGCGATGAAATACAGGCTATGAAAGCAGGTGTTATGGAAATAGCGGATATTTACGTGGTAAATAAAGCAGACCGCGATTTCTCGCAAAAATTATTTAAAGAGATATCAGACATAGTCAATCTAAGCTCAAAAGAACCAAAACCAAAAGTTTTAAAGACAATAGCTACAAACCCTTACGAACAAAGCAATATTGGCTATCTTAAAGAAGAAATTGTAAAATACATTGATTATGTAGAAACATCAAGTAATCTGAAAAAGAAACGGATATCGTTTATTGAATCTGAACTAATAGATACATTAACAAAAATCATAATCGATAAAACGCTACAAAATCAAAATGTCAAAGCTTTCTTTGATAAGAAAACCATCGATAAGATATACAACAAAGAACTAAATTTTTATTCCATAATTGACAAAATAATGGAGGCTATATGAAAAGCATTGACCATATAGGCATAGCTGTTGAGAATTTAAATAAAGTTATAGAGGTTTATAAAGATATATTGGGTTTTGAGTATCTAGGTGAAGAAATTGTTGAAGAACAAGGTGTAAAAATTGCCAAATTTGATTGCAATGGCGTGCATTTGGAATTTTTAGAACCAATATCTAATGATAGCCCAATAAAAAAGTTTTTAGAAACAAAAGGTCAAGGCATTCATCACATTGCATATAAATGTGACAATATTGTAGAAAAAATCGAATTTCTCAAACAAAAAGGCATAAAATTGATCAATGAGACACCAAAAAAAGGCTCAAACAATACACTTATTGCATTCTTGCATCCAAAGTCAAGCATAATTTTAACAGAATTAGTGCAAGGAGGCTAACATGCAACCAAACAAAATAGTTGTAATTGGTGCTGACGCTGCTGGCGCATCTGCTGCTAGCGCTGCCAAAAGAAGACAAAAAGATGCACATGTTATAATGCTTGAAAAAACTCAGGATGTTTCATACGGTGCATGCGGGATGCCGTATATTATAGGTCTTAAAAAAGATATGGAAGAAGTTGTAGCAGTCAGACCAAAAGAATTTAGAGAAAAACGAAACATAGACCTCAGGCTAAACGAAGAAGCCATTGGTATAGATACAAAAAAACATGTTGTTTTTGTTAAAAACAACCTAACAAATCATCAGTACGAGTTATCTTACGATAAGCTAATTATTGCAACAGGCGCAAAAAGTAACATTCCCCCAATTGAAGGCATAAATCAAGACGGCGTATTTTCTCTAAAAACACTCGAAGACGGAAGAAAATTAAATAGGTATCTCATTAGTGAACATTGTAAAAAAGCTGTACTTATAGGTGGCGGTTTTATAAACCTAGAACTAGCTGACAATTTAAAAAAACGAGACATAGAGGTAATTATCTTAGAAAAACTTGATAATATTCTACTAGATTACACTGAAGAAATTAGGCAAAAAGCAATTTTGGAATTACAAAACAACGGCGTGAAGCTGTTGTGTTCTGTTGATGTAGAAAAAATAGAACCCTCTTTAAAGATTTACACAAATAAGGGTGTCTTTGATTGCGATGTGGTAAATATTTCAGTTGGTTTTAAACCAAATACAGAGTTCTTGGCTAACTCTGGATTAAACCTTTTTTCAAACGGTGCAATAGATGCAGATAGACAAATGAAAACAAACATTGATGATGTATATGCGTGCGGTGATTGTGCTACAATTTACCACAAAGTTTTAAAACGCAACGTGTATTTTCCGCTTGGCACAAACGCCAATAAACAAGGCAGGATTGCTGGCATAAACGCAGCAGGTGGACATGAAACGTTTGAGGGAACTACTGGTACTTCTGTTTTTAAACTGTTTAATTTAGGCATTGCCAAAACTGGCCTAAGCTTAAAACAGGCTATAGAAGCAGGTTTTGAACCAAAAGTAACAACAATTGCCGCAAATGAAAAAGCGCACTATTTACCAAATAATTCTGAAATAATAGTTTCTCTAATAAGCGATGCTTCAACAAAACAGTTACTTGGCGCTCAAATATGCTCAAATGATGGAATTTTAAGGATTAATGCCTTAAGTGTTGCAATATATGCAAGCCTAACAGTTAATGAACTCAAATACATGGATTTTGCATACTCTCCACCTTACAGCGCAGTGTGGGATGCAGTGCTTATTTGTGCAACGCAAGCAGATAAATAAAGTAAAGTTAATTTCAAGGAGGCATTTTTATGCAAGATAAATCTCTAAAACAAGAAGCTTTGGAATACCATAGCTTAGAAAAACCAGGCAAAATAGAAGTTAGGTACACAAAACCATTTAACAGCCAAAAGGACTTATCGCTAGCCTATACACCAGGTGTTGCAGAAGTATGTATGCAAATTAAGCAAAACCCACAAGATGCATACAATTACACGACAAAATCAAACCTTGTGGCTGTTGTAACAAACGGTACAGCTGTACTTGGCTTGGGCAATATTGGCGCTTTAGCAGGAAAACCTGTAATGGAAGGCAAAGGCAACCTATTCAAAAAATTCGCTGATATTGATGTGTTTGATATAGAGCTAAATGAAGAAGACCCAGATAAAATAATAGAAATTGTAGCAGCAATGGAGCCTACATTTGGCGGTATAAATCTTGAAGACATTA
>JAVRLY010000028.1:0-17230 GCA_031960885.1 Desulfurella sp.
CTTTTTTGCTTATATATTCTGCAACTGAAAATGCGCCTACATTCATAAATACATAACCAAAAAGGTAAAATAGCACAGCGCCATATCCTAAACTATTTGCGGCAGTAATACCTACAAGCATGTATCCTGCGTGCGAAATGCTTGAATAACCAAGCAGTCTTTTTAAATCCTTTTGCCATAAAGCTACGGTATTACCAAATGTCATTGTAACAGCGGCTATAACCCACAGCATTTGAGTCCACTCAATTTGAATAGGATGCATGCCAACAATCAATAATCTCATTAATGCCAAAATAGCAGCTGCTTTTGGTGCAACAGACATAAATGCACTCATGGGTGTTGGCGCACCTGCATAAACATCTGGCGTCCATGCGTGAAATGGAAATGCTGCAATCTTAAAACCAAATGCCACAAAGATTAGCATAAATGCCAAAATACCAAGCGCCTTATATGTGCTTGAAGACTTTGCCAAAGCTATATTTATCACATTCAAATCCACGCTGCCAAACAATCCGTACATTATGCCAATACCTAAAACTAAAAAACCCGATGCAAAAGAGCCTAATATGAAATACTTCATTGCCGCTTCAATGGATTCTGATTTATTCTTTAAAAAGCCCGTTAGTATATACATACCAATAGATAGCGTCTCAACGCTTATAAACATAACAATAAGGTTGTAAGTGGAGGCAAAAAACATCATTGCAACGCTTGAAAATAGTATGATAGAGTAGTATTCGCCTATATTTATATCTTCTCTGTCAACAAAATTTATGCTCATTGCAATAGCCAAAATACCAGCGATTATTATAACAAGGTCAATAAACAACGCTGCATTGTCAACGACTACCATACCTACAAATGCTATAGATTGCGTGCCAAACATCATAACGCTTGCAATACCAGCAAGTATAAAACCTAGCAATGCAATAAAAGCATTTGCGCTTTTTTCTGATTTCGGCAACCACAAGTCAACCAATGTTACAATAAAGCCAAAAATCGTTAAAATTAACTGTGGAGCTATGGCGATAAGATCGGCTACTGAGTAATTTGCTAAAAAATTCATATCCTACCCCTTTAGTGCGCTTTTTTTAATAATCGGTTTGTTATTATCAAATGAAACCTTGCCGTTTGTGCTTGGACTTGTGTTTACCACTTTTGTTTGCTCAACTAAATGACTAACGCTTGCGTGCATTTTTGATAAAAATGTATTGGGATAAATTCCAATCCAAAACACAAATACCACAAGTGGTACCATATATATCCACTCTCTTAAGTTAAAGTCTGTTAATTTTAATAATTTTGGGTTCAGTGGTTTTAAAAATACAACGCGTTTAAACATAGTAAGCATATACACAGCTGCAAATAAGCCGCCAAAAGCAGCTATTATTGCAAATAGTTTATGCGACTCAAACGTTCCAAATAATACCATAAATTCGCCTATAAAGCCATTTGTACCTGGTACAGCAATGGATGAAAGCGTAAATATCATAAAAAACACGCTAAATATAGGCACAAGCGACGCAAGTCCGCCATATTCTGAAATGATTCTTGTGTGCATCCTTTCGTACACTATACCTACAATCAAGAAGAGAGCGCCCGTTGAAATGCCGTGGTTAATCATTTGCATAATTGAGCCTTCAATACCTATTGTAGTTAAAGCGAACATGCCAAGCATAGAGTAGCCTAAGTGAGACACAGATGAATATGCAACCAGTTTTTTAATATCTGGCTGTACCATAGCCACAAATGCTCCATAGAATATGCCAATAAGCGAAATTATGAGTATTATATCTACAAACTGGTGCGTCATGTATGCAAACATAGGCAAATTAAACCTTAAAAAGCCGTATGTACCCATTTTTAAGAGTACGCTTGCAAGTATTACAGAACCAGCCGTTGGCGCTTCAACGTGTGCCCACGGAAGCCATGTATGGAATGGCCACATTGGCACTTTGATTGCAAATGCTAAAGCAAATGCAATAAATAGCCAGAATTGTAAATTTGCCGGTAAAGGCTGCGACATCAGTGTAATCATATTAAATGTGTATTCGTGGTAATAAGTATGATGTAAGAAATACAGAGCCATTAATGCCACAAGCATAAACACACTACCAAAGAATGTATAGAGGAAAAACTTCATTGTTGCAAATACCCTATTTGGACCACCCCAAATACCAATCATTAAGTACATTGGTATGAGCTGAAATTCCCAAAAAACATAAAACAAAAATATATCCAACGAAACAAACACACCTAGCATGCCTGTTTGTAAAAGCAGCAACACTATATTAAACTCTTTCGTTTTGTGTGTTATACCGCTCCATGTAGATAGCTGGGCAATTGGTGCTAAAAATGTTGTTAAAAGAACCAAAAAAAGGCTTATGCCATCTATGCCTAAGTAGTAGTTCATACCCAAAGAGCTAATCCACGGAACTTTTTCTACAAATTGCATCTGATAAGTAGAAGAATTAAAGTAAAAAAATAGTGGCAGTGACACAACAAAATCAAGCAATAAGACTACTAAAGTTACCCATCTTATTGCGCCCTCTTTTTTACTATCAATCAAAGAAACTAGTATTGCACCGACTATTGGTATAAATACCAGACTAGAAAGAATTGGAAAATGTAGTTGATTCATTTTTCACCTCGCCTTATATAATCCTAATTAAATACCAGGTAGTAAGCAGCATTACGCCAATTGATACCCAATAGGCATAATGACTCACAAAACCCGTTTGCAATGTCCTAAACAGCCATCCAATTCTTTTCGATATCCACCCAAATAAGTCCACACCTGCATCTATAATTTTAACATCCACAATCTTCCATAAGAAATACTCAGATACCCACCAAAACGGTTTCACGATAAAGAAATAAACAAATTCATCCACATAGTACGTATTGGCAAGCAATGTATATATGGGTTTAAATGTATTTGCAACTGATTGAGCTGTAATCCACTTCTTTATATATATAACCCATGCTGTAAATATACCAAGCAAGCCCATACACACAGAAATGCCGCTTAGTAAAGCCTCAGAGTAGTGCGCCTCGCCAGCTACTTCCAATGTCGGGGCAGTGCGCGCAATAAAAGCCTCAATTGGAATCTCGCCACTAATATGTAAACCTACCCAACCGCCAATAATTGACAATACACCTAAAACCCACATTGGGATAGTCATCACTTTTGGTGCTTCGTGCGTGTGTAACTCATGGTATAGGTTTGGCACCTTTTCTTCGCCGTAAAATACGCTAAATACAAATCTAAACATATAAAATGCAGTCATAAAAGCGGTAATCTCGCCTACTATCCAAATAATTGGATGCCCCATCTCTAACGCGCCAGCTAAAATTGCATCTTTACTAAAGAAACCTGCAAACGGCGGAATGCCACCAATGGCTAGGGATGCAATAACCATCAAAATGGCTGTTTGGGGCATTTTTTTTCTCAAACCACCCATCAAATCGGTTGAAAGTAAACCCCTCATTGAGTGCATAACCGCGCCTGCACCCAAAAATAGTAAACCTTTAAAAAATGCGTGTGTCATTAAGTGAAATATACCCGCCCAATAAACACCAACACCAACGCCTATAAACATATACCCAAGCTGAGATAGTGTTGAGTAAGCTAAAATGCGTTTTATATCCTTGTGCGTGAAAGCCATCGTTGCAGCATAAAAAGCTGTAAATGCACCAACTGAAGCTACTACCTCCATTGCAATAGGGCTTAAATCATAGATTGCGTTTGACCTTGCAATCATATAAACGCCAGCTGTAACCATTGTTGCAGCATGAATTAAACTTGAAACGGGAGTTGGGCCTTCCATAGCATCTGTTAACCATATATACAATGGAAACTGAGCTGATTTACCCATAGCACCCAAAAATAGTGCAAGACCAATAATTGTTGCAGTCTGTGGTGTGAGTACTTGATGTACAAACGGAAATACATCCGCATATGTTACAGAATGAAAATTTAACAGTATAAATAAAACGCCAATAATAAAGCCTGCATCACCTATTCTGTTTACAACAAATGCTTTTTCGCCAGCATCTGAAGCAGTTTTCTTGTCATACCAAAATCCGATTAGCAAGTATGAACACAAGCCTACGCCTTCCCAACCAACAAACATCAATAAGTAATTATCGCCCAATATCAACAAAAGCATTGAAAAGACGAACAAATTCAGGTATGTAAAATACCTAGCGTATCCTGGATCACCTTTCATGTAGCCGTTTGAGTAAATATGAATCATCCAAGAAACAAATGTAACCACAAACAGCATTACAGCAGACAAAGAGTCGATCCTTAAGCCAAATGGTATGTTAAATTTACCAAATGGCATCCACATAAAATACACATAATCATAAATATTGCCCAAAATCACTTGCCATATTGGATAAACTGCGCTTAAAAAACTTAATCCCAAAGCGCTTGCTGCAATAACGCCTGCATAATTTTTGGTCCATTTGCCAAACAAACCATTAATAATAAAACCAATTAGAGGCCAGATAATTATTAGCAACACCAATGTTTTCATATCTTTCCCCTTTTACTTTCTAAGTGTAGTAAAATCATTTATGTCTACACTTTTCTTATTTTTATACATCATAGCTACTATAGCCAATCCCACGGCTGTTTCACTTGCTGCTACAGCCGCTACAAATAAAAACATTACTTGCCCAGAAATATTGCCTATGTAATAAGACATTACAATTAAAGCCATGCCAGCACCATTTATCATAAGCTCCAAAGACATCAATACTATGAGAAAATTCCTCCTAATCATTGCCCCAGTTGCGCCTATGGCAAAGAGCAACACACTAACAAACATATATGCAGCTAACATTTTGCCTCCTACAGATCCTTTTTAGTTAGTGCTACTGCGCCAAATAATGCAATAAGCAGCACAATAGCAGTTATTTCAAAAGGCAACAGATAAGATTTAAACAACACATCGCTTATGGCTTTAACATTGCTACCAGCAATAGATAGATTTTTCCCAGCAAAAGTTGTATTTATTCTAAGTTTGCTTGCAATAACAATAAAATCCAATAATATACCTAATCCGAACAATGCGCCAAAGTAACCCTGATTGTTAAACCTACCCAAACTAGCAATCGTGAGCCTATCCATCGTATACATTGCTATTACAATCATTACTGTAATTGCACCAGCATAAACAATCAATTGCAACATAGCAATAAAAACTGCATCAAGCATTACAAAAATACCAGCAGACCCAATAAACGATAGCACCATCCACATTGCAGCCCTAAATGGATTTTTCGTCACAATTATACCAAGACCACCACCTACTGCCATTGCTGCTAAAATAGCAAAAACTATTATTTCAACAATCATAGTGCACCTTCTTCTTTTTTTTGCAGTTTGTTATTGTATTCTAAACCCACTTTTATTAAATCCTCTTTTGTAAAAATAAACTTTTCCCTATCGTATCCTGCAAGCTCATACTTATCACTCATTGATATCGCAAGCTCTGGACAAACCTCAACACAAAGCCCACAAAAACAGCATCTACTCAAATCTATATTATACACATCTGGGCTTTTGGTATGGTCTTCGTTTTCTGTTGGTATAATCTCAATGCACTTTGAAGGGCATACTTCTTCACATAATCCACAATCTATACATTTAACCTTTTGACTATCTTCGTATACATTCAAAGCATGCAACCATCTACCTCGCTCTGGCACATTTAGTCTTTGCGTGGGATACTGACATGTTACTGCGTGTGTGAATAAATATTTGATAGTAACACTTAAACCTTTTCTTAAATCTTTAAATAACATACTATCCCCCTAAATAATTGGCATATGCACAATTAGTGCAAAACCTGTCCATAAGATATTTAATACCAAAAGAGGCAATAGCTTCTTCCATGCTATATCCATTAATTGATCATACCTATAGCGAGGAAATGTTCCCCAAAACCATGTAAACATAAATATAAACAGCAATACTTTTAACCAATACCATACAAAACCAGGTAATATAGCTGGTCCACTCCAACCACCCAAAAATACAATAGCGGCCAAAGCAGATACAACAAATATTGTCACATACTGACCAAAAAAGAACATAGCCATTTTAAGGCCTGTGAACTCAGTATTAAAGCCAGCAACGAGTTCGTTTTCTGCTTCTGGCAAATCAAAAGGCACCCTCGAAGCCGATGCTACCATAGCAATTACAAATGCCACAAATGCAAATGGCTGATAAAAAATAAGCCATAAATGCTGTTGTTGAAATGAAACAAAATCTGTTATATTAAGTGATTGTACCATCAAGATAGGGTTTAGTAAAGCTAGGGCTAGAATTATTTCGTAGCTAACAACTTGAGCTATCTCGCGCTGAGCACCAATAAAGGAATATTTATTGCCACCTGATGCAATACCAGCTAACATTACACCAAAGCTTGAAAGCCCCATCATTGCCAAAATATAGAGCAAATCTACATTTGAGTGAAATACGCTAAAATAAAATGTTGTGCCGTTTGAAAGCTCAATTGGAGGAAAAAACGGTATAGCAGCTGCTGCTGCAAACGGAAATGTAGGTGCTAAAATTGGCGCTAGCCAAAACAGTGGTTTATCAGCACGCGTGGGTATAACATCTTCTTTAAAAAAACTCTTTAAAGTGTCTGCTAAGGGCTGCAATAAACCGTAGGGACCAACTCTTTTTGGACCAATGCGCTGTTGCATATGGCCTATAACTTTCCTTTCATACCATGTAGCATACATTACATACACACTCAAAACTGCCACTAAAACAAGAAGTTTTACGACACCTATTATTACTTCAATCATTTCAAGCCCCCTTCAGTTTTGGATAAACTCACTAATGCTAAATTGTTAAAACTGCCAGTAATATTGTAAGGATTTACATTTTCAAACCATATCGGAGCACTTACGCACCCTATTGGCATCTTTTCATCAACTTTAACAGGCAGTGTAATACTCTCACCTATACCTTCAAGTTTTGCATATTCATTATCCTTTATGCCTGAATTTGTAGCATCTTGCGGATTTATATATAGTGACGATTGGCTTTGGGCTAACTTAGCGCCTTCACCAAAACCACTATAAATAGATGTCCTAAATTTTGAGTAATTTGCAATAAAGCTAAAGTTACCACTACCTTTAGTTTCGTAATGTGTATTCACCTGATAGATTGTATCTGATGGACCACTTATAGATATTTTCTTTTCTTTTACTTCCAATCTAGCGCTTGAGAGGTTGTAACCCAAATTTGTTGATAATTTAAACAAAAATTCCCATGCACTTGTAGTTGCGCACTCAACAGCTTTATTTACTTTATTGACTACACCTTCGGCGTTGATAAAATTACCATCTTGACTAGTAAAAAATGGTACTGGCACAACTGCATTTGCAATAAAGGATGTCTTGCTTTCAAAAGTATCAAATAGTACGATATTTTTAACATTATCTCTGACAAGTTTGGCATCGCTATCGCTTAAAAAGCTATACAAATCAGCATTTAAAAGCAAGAGTGTATCAATTTTTCCTTCACGAGCAAATTCTACTATATTTTTAACACTAAAATCTGTAGATGTGCCATACCCAGCGTACAAGTCGCCAAACGCGTTGTTATATTTACTTGATGAATAAACCTTTACTTTACCTTTGAGCAAAAGAGCGATATTGGACACAGCTTTTGCTATGTCTTCCGAACAATCTCGCTCAAGCGCTTCTTGGCATACGATAAATGATATATTATTTGCTTTTTTCACTTCTTCAATGATATTTGACACATCAAAATCTGCTGATTGCAAATTGTTAATGCCATCAAGTCCACTTCCAAAACCGTTTGTAACTAATGCTTGAGCAAAAGACACAAGAAAATCCAACTCTTTGCCTGGCAAATACCTAACAGGAATGCTGCCTAGCGTATCAATCTTTGTATCTTTCCAGTATGCGCTAATTACTTTTGATGTTTTAAGTAGTTTTGAGCCCCTTGTTATAGCCCAATCTATGCGTGGCATTTCATTTGCAATATCTCCGCCAAAGCATATGATAAGCTCAGAGCTTGAGATATCAGAAAAACTATGTAGTGTATTGACGCTTTTTGGTAAATACTTGTAAAGCTTGCCAATATTCAAAGAACTTAGACTATCAATATTATCATTTGATAAGGTATTGTTAAAAAACATCTTAAATGCAATTGAATCTTTTAATGTTTCACGGCTGCCGCTTATACCAAAAACCTTCTCTTTTGGCGTGTTTTTTAACATCTGTGTGAGTTCTGATATAATAGAATCTTGAGTTGTTGCTTTAGAATCAAACCTGTATTCTTTAATAAGTCTATCTGAAGCACCAAGCATATAGTTGAATCGTCCCAAATTGCACAAATTACCCATATTTGGTGTTTCTTCTTCGCTTGTTACCCTCAGCACTTCGTTGTTTTTGACATTTAAATCCATCTGACAACCAGATGAGCAAAAACCGCACGTTGTTGGAACTTTTTTCAACTCCCATGCGCGTGCTTTGTATTTAAACAATTTGCTTGACATTGCGCCTGTTGGACACACGCTAACGCATTGACCGCAAAATTCACAATCTAATGGCTTGCCATCTTTTGTGTCTATCTCTTTTCTGTCGCCATCTTTTTTTACCAAAGCCAAAATACCAAAATTTACAACTTTATCGCAAACTGCAACGCATCTTCTACACTGTATACATAAATTTGCGTCGTGGTGTATAATCTTCCACTCATAATGTATTGTACCTTGAGGTATTGTAAGCGGGTCTGTTTGTGCTTCTTTGGGGTTTTCAATAATATTAAACTCATAATTAATGTTTTGAAGCTCGCATTCGCCACTTTTATCGCAAACACCACATTGAAGTGGATGAAATGTATCCCATTCATAAATTACATCCCTTCTTAAAGCGTCCAAAACACTAGAGTTTGTTATTACTTCCATACCATCTTTTACTTTTGCAGCACAAGATAACATAGGTTTTTTCATGCCGGCAATCTCAACAGCGCAAATCCTGCATGCGCCAATAGCGCCAAATCTGTCTGAATAGCAAATAGCTGGAATGTATATGCCGTTTTCTCTAGCTGCTTGCAAAATACTTTTTTCGCTATCTACTTCAAATTCTCTGCCGTCTATCTTTATCTTTACTTTTTTCTCCATAATCCACCCCTATCTATCACATTCGCCAAAAACAAAATCCAAACTTCCAATTACCGATATAATATCCGCAATATAATGCCCCTTTAGCATGACTGGCATAGCGCTTAAATTTATAAAAGAAGGAGAACGAATTTTTAGCCTATACGGCACGCCTTCCCCATTGGAGTAAATATAAAAACCAAGCTCGCCTTTTGGGTTTTCAGCACCAAAATAAGTTTCTCCAACAGGCGCTTTGATCCCTTGCACTACCTTTACAAAATGCTTCATTAGTGCATAATTTTTCTTCATTACATCTTCTTTTGGGTCCCACACGTATGGACTATCTTTCATCATCACAGGTCCATCAGGAATTTTTTCTATACATTGTTCCAAAATCCTATTAGATTGGATCATCTCATCCATGCGCACAAGGTACCTATCATAAACATCGCAATTATGATAAACTGGTATCTCAAAATTTAGCTGTGGGTATGCAGAGTATGGCATATCCCTCCTTAAATCCCAATCAATACTAGAACCCCTTGTGCAAGGACCAGCTATACCCCAGTTTATTGCATCTTCTTTTGAAATATAGCCAATATTTTTTGTACGTTTAAGCCATATCCTATTTTTAGAAAGCAATGTATGGTATTCTTTTACTTTTAATGGGAAAAGCTTTACAAATTCTTTTAACTTATCTAAAAAGCCATCTGGCAAATCACGATTAACACCACCAATTCTAATGTAATTGTAAGTAAGTCTGTTTCCGCATGCCATCTCATACATATCAAGAATGTATTCCCTTTCTCTAAAGCAATAAAGAAATACTGTCATAGCGCCAATATCTAAAGCATGCGTTGCAAGCCAAACTAAGTGTGAAGCAATTCTGCCAAGTTCAGCCATAATTACGCGAATATACTCTGCCCTTTGGGGTATTTCACCACTTATGCCAAGCAATTTTTCAACAGCCATAGCATAGGCAAAATTGTTGTTCATTGAAGCTAAGTAATCAAGTCTATCCGTAAATGGCATAAACTGTTGGTATGTCATATTTTCAGCAAACTTTTCAAATCCTCGATGCAAATATCCAACGTCTGGGTCAGATTCAACAATCTTTTCACCATCTAGTTTTACAACAAATCTCAAAACACCGTGAGTAGATGGGTGCTGAGGGCCCATATTCACTATAACTTCTCTTTCATTTTCAGCAACATAAGTTTTGTTCATACCATATACTCCTATTTTTGAGCTAAATTAAAAGGAGCCCTTACGTGTCTTGGCTTTTTTAATTGACCAAGTGGCAAGTGTTTATCTAAGTAAACATCGTCTTCTGGCCTTCCTTTTAATGGATAGTCTTTTCTTAATGGATAACCTGTCCAATCCTCTGGCATTAAGACCCTTCTCAAGTCAGGATGATTTCTAAAGATTATGCCAAACATGTCATACGTTTCCCTTTCATCCCATGTAGCGGATTTATAAATATCAGTTACACTTTCAATTTCTTGATTTTCGCTAATATTGGTTTTGATGCGAAGCTGAAGTTTGTGAAGCAAAGAGCGCAATTGGTAAACAACTTGAAATCGTGGGTCTTTATCCACACCAAAGTCTAAAGCGCTAACAAGTACTAAATATTCAAAATTTAGCTCATCATGCAAATATTTTAAACAATCATGCGCTATATCGCAAGAAACAAGTATACTATATTCACCTCTAAATTCATTTATTTCTAAAACACCATCACCAAACTTACCCTTAACCAACTCTGCAACCGAAGAAACATCCATTGTTAACTCCTTATTTATTTATGTACTATGTATTATGTGTTCATTGAACCTTCTTTTTTAATTTTCTCTTGTAGCTTCATTATACCATAAAGCAAGCCCTCTGGTCTTGGTGGACAACCAGGCACATATACGTCTACAGGTATTATTGTATCTACACCTTGCACAACGCTATATGAGTCAAACATGCCTCCAGAATTGGCGCAACTGCCCATTGATATAACCCACTTTGGCCTAGGCATTTGGTCATAAACTTTACGCGCAGCTATAGCCATTTTTTTAGTCAATGTGCCAGCTACTATCATTACATCTGAATGTCTTGGAGAAGCTCTAAACACAACGCCAAACCTATCTAAGTCAAACCTTGAAGCGCCTGTTGCCATCATTTCTATTGCGCAACATGCCAAACCAAATGTTACAGGCCAAAAAGATGAATACCTACCCCAACTTACTAGCTTATCTAACTTTGTAGTAATCCAGGCATTCTCTATTCCCATACCAACGCTCCTTTTTTATAAGCATAAATCCAACCAATAAAAACCATTATAATAAACAAACCCATCTCAATAACACCCAAAATTCCTAACTCTTTAAAATAAACTGCCCATGGATACATAAATATTGCTTCAATATCAAACAATGTGAACATGATAGCAATAATGTAAAAACGAACATTAAAATATCGAAATTCATTAACCATAGGCGCACCGCATTCATACAAATCATACTTTTCTTTATCATACTCGTGCGGTGCTAGGTATCGAGCAGCTATGACCATACCTGCAAAAATCAAAAATAGCAGCAATAATGCTACAAATGCAATCAACCAATCAATCATACACCAAACCTCCTATGCTTTTAAAGGTAAAACTAACTGTTTAGAACTATATATGATGCGTATCCCAAGAAAAAAGCATTTATATCTAAGCCTACAAGTCACAAACTACAATTGCCTCCTTGCTAGAAAGTTATAAATTCGTGGTGAATTTTATACTATCATTTGCTTTGTGTCAATTGCAATAATTCATTTTTTTCTAAAAATCTATACTCACCTGGTGCTAAATTTCCTAATTGCACATCACCAATCGATACTCTTTTTAGCACGCCTATGCCAATATCGAATTTCTTAAAAAATCTTCTAATAACTCTATTTCTGCCAGAATTCATAGAAAGTTTTATCCATAATCTATTGTGTGTAAATGAGATTGAGATGGGTTTAAAAAAACCATCTTCAAGTATAGCGCCTTTTGAGAGTGTATCTATAACACTATCGTCTATCTGTTTTTGAGTTCTAATAAGATAAGTTTTTTTCATTTTTGATGATGGATGCGCGATGTTATTTGCAAACAATCCATCATTTGTAATCAATATCAAACCTTCTGAAAGATAATCCAGTCTGCCTACGGGAAAAACTCTAACATCTAAATGATTAAAAAAATCGCCAATACATTGGTGAGTACTATCGCTTACACTTGAGATAACATAGGGCGGTTTGTAAAATGCAAAATACAACTTGCTTTCAAGTCTCAAAGGCTTGCCTTTATACGCAACTACTGAGACTTTTGGGTCAATGTCTATAAAATCCCTTATGATTTGACTATCAACACTAATTAATCCATCTTTAATAAACTTTTCAGTTTTTCGCCTTGAGCCTAAACCGCAAGATGCCAAGTATTGATTTAACCTCATTCCATGAAACTCACTAAGGCTTTTGAACGCTTTGGGTGCCTTAATTTTTTAATTGCTTTTGCTTCAATCTGCCTTACGCGTTCTCTTGTAACTCCAAGCACTCTGCCTACTTCTTCAAGCGTATGGTCAAAACCCGTTGTTATGCCAAATCTCATACGTAAAACTTTTTGTTCTCGCTCGCTTAGCGTAGATAACACTACTTCTATCTTTTCTGAAAGATCGGATTCAATCACTGTATCAAGCGGTGATGCAGCATTTTTGTCTTCTATAAAATCCTCTAACCTTGTATCTTCTTCATCGCCAATAGGTGTTTCAAGGGATATAGGTTCTTTCACTATTTTTAAAATGTTTTTAATTTTTTCAACCGGCACGCTAAGGCTCTCTGATAATTCCTGTACGCTGGGTTCTCTGCCATTTTCTTGCACTAACAACTTTGATGTCCTAACAATTTTATTTATTGTCTCTATCATATGAACAGGAATACGTATAGTCCTAGCCTGGTCTGCAATAGCGCGCGATATTGATTGTCTTATCCACCATGTCGCGTACGTTGAAAATTTAAAACCTCTTTTGTAATCAAATTTATCAACAGCTTTCATCAGACCAATATTGCCTTCTTGTATAAGGTCTAAAAAAGATAAACCCCTGCTTAAATACTTTTTTGCTATTGATACAACAAGCCTTAAATTTGCTTTAATCATTCTTTGTTTTGCACTTTCAATTATAGACCTAATTTTTTCGAGTTTGTTTAACTGTTCAAATATTTGGTTTTTTTCTTCGCTTGATTCGAGTTTGTAAGCTTTTTGTTTGAAGCTCTCTATCATTCCTCCTATGTATGTATCATTAAGAGAAATTTCTCTTAAATTGTGCAAAATTTTTTCTTGGTAGTCTGGATTTTTTTCCTTTTTATATAAAGCAAGTGTTTCTTTTATTTCCGAAAATACAATTAGGAATTTCTGCTTTGTTGTGAAATCTTCTTCATCTTCTTGTTTTACATCATCAAAAGAGCTATCAAGCGCATTTGATATATTTTTGAGTTTAATAGTATTGTTGCTTACATTGTATATTAAATCATCCAAAGCTGAACCAAAAAAAGGCACATTTATGAGCGTTTCTAATAATAAATTTTTTTCATCTATAATTTTTTTTGCAAGCTCAATCTCTTCATCTCTATCGAGCAAGTCTATCGTTCCCATTTCGGAGAAGTACATTTTTATGGCACTTTTGATTTCTGTATCTTCTTCTAGTAATTCTTCTTCTTTTATTATTGCAGCGGGTATTTTTTTGGCATCTGCTTCGTTGTCTAATATATCGATATTAAGATTATCGCATTTGTCCATTAAATCATCAATTTCTTCGATATTAATATCGTCCGGTAAAAGTTTATTAATATCATCGTAGGTTAAATAACCTTTCTTTTTGCCTTCTTCTATAAGACTACTTGAAAAAATGTCCTCGCTAGATGCTTTATCCATTTGTTCCTCCTACCAAGTTTTCATAATCTTCTTTCGTATTTATATTTATAATCGATTCTTTAATATTACAATTGAACTTTGATACATACTTAACTTTTGCATCACGCAAAAGTCCCTTTAAGCTAAAATAATCTTTCATTTCGATTTTGTTGTATAAAGATTTGCTATAAAAGCCATGCAATACTTGTGGTTTATCTACAAACGGCAATATGCAATCCCACAAGCCGTCCACATAAGACATTAACTCTTTTATACATTCTTTTTTAATATTTGGCATATCGCATCCGCATACAAACAAATAATCATTTTCTGTCACTTTTAAACCTTGCCTTAAACCTTCAATGGGTCCAAAAAAACTCTTTGAATCTTCTACAATTTTAACCCCATTTTTTATAATTTGTGTATAATTTTGAGTTTTGTCAACCGCAACAATCACTTCTCCAAATATTTCTAGTAGTTTATTAACAATAATGTCGATAAAAGGCTCATTGTTTTTTAGCAAATAGGCTTTATTTTGTCCGATCCTTTGAGATTTACCTCCACACAAAACAAGCGCACCCAATTTCAACATCTCTACCACGTGCTATAAAGTAATTAAAACTCTTAAAAAGTCAATAGTATTGACACAAAAAATTTTTTTCTATATAAAGTTTATTATGAGGCTTTTTAAAATACTCATAATTACTATATTTTGCATGATAATTTTCAAAGCAATCTCTTATGGTTCTACATTGATTACGCAAAGCTCACAAGACTCAATTGAGGCCATTAAAAAAATAGAGCAACAAACCTACACACAAATAAGCAAAACGAAAGACCCAAATGTACTTGACAAGCTGTATGTTAAAATCGATTTGTTAAGGGAGTTAAAAAGTCTCTATCTTACTAAGCCAAAGCTCCAAAATGAAGAAAAGCTAGGTAGGTTGCTCAAAGCAAAAGTCATTTATTTTGATGAATTTAATAATTTTGTTGATTATTTAACTAACTTAAGCAATACAATAAATAGTTTAGAAAAAACAATACAGCACCTTAAAGAGAGAAAAAAAATATTAAATGAAAAATTCTTATCAACACAAAAAAATACGCTTGATGAAGAGCTTTTAGATTTAAGATACAAAATTACACAAACAAAGATTGATCAAGCAAAGAAAAATATTGATAATATAAATCAATTTTTAAATAACTCATATAAATCAATGGATGCCATAACGCATAAAATCGCCATGGACCGCTATGCTTTAAAAAATATTGATGAAAAGATTAAAGCGCGTGAGAGATACTACGATGAAACTCAAGATGATATTGTTTCTCAAAATATACAGCTTGATACCCAAATCCAGCTTTTAGTTTCACAGATTTTACATTCTACCTACAACTTGCCCTATCTACAAAACAGATTAGCTCAACTTGAAAACCAAAAACTCTACAATGAAAACCAATTATTTTCTATATTAATATCAATAATTGATTTGAAAGTGAGACGTTACTTAATCAGACTTATAGAAAATAAAAACTCAACGGATAACGTTTCTGAGTACAACCACATACAAAATGAAATACGAAAAATCGAAAATTCAATTGACACCAATATTCAGTTTATAACAAACTATTCACCACCTAATTACACATCAAACGCTCAAATTTCGTATTTTGTATATTTTAAACAAACACTATTGGATTTAATGACCTATAAGCAAAATCTAAGCTTACTAGAAAACAAACTAAATACAATCAAAAAAATCATGTTGCATATACAAAATCCTTCTATCTACGCCATAAACAAGACTGCAAAATACATTAAAAATTTAGGCATTCAAATTGCCCAAATACTAAATTACTCTTTTTTTGAATACAAAGGCATTGATTTATCTCTATCTTTAATATTAAAAATCATTATTTTGCTAATTTTAGGATTCTTAATAGATAAGCATTACAAAAAGAGTTTAGAAAAACTCAAACTCAAACAATCTATTGGAGAAGCAAACATACAAATCTTAAAAACATTGGGCTCTTACACAATTGTATTTGTAATTTTAGCTATAGCATTAACATTTGTAGGCGTAAATGCTTCTACAATTGCCCTTATTGCTGGTGCATTAAGCGTTGGGCTGGGCTTTGGCTTGCAAACAATAGCTAATAATATGGTTTCTGGCATTATAATCATATTTGAACAGCTAATTAAACCAGGCGATATTGTAAACATACCCGAAAATAACATAACAGGCGTAGTTGTTGAAACGAAACTAAGATCGACGATAATCAAAGCATACGATAATACAGATATTGTTGTGCCAAACTCTTACTTTATAAACTCAAAAGTTATTAATTCCACATACTCACCCGGCTCAATAAAACTAAAGATTCCATTCATAGTTGACACAAACTGTGATATTGAAAAGGTCAAAAGCATTGTCATTGATGAATTAAACAAGCAAGAATACATACTAAAAACCGACCCATATTCACCAAAATGTGTTTTATTGAAACAAAGCATATATGGCTTAGAATTTGAAGCGTGGGCTTGGATAGAAAAAAACGACCTAAAAGCGCCAATATGGCTTCAAGAATTTTATTTTGTAAAAATTATTGAAGCTCTAAAACAAAATGGCGTGCAACTTGCAAACATTAACCGTATTTTGGAGGTAAAATGATTTTCTTAATCAAATGGGTAATAAACTCTATTGCTTTGGGCGTTAGTGTAATGATTGTAAAAGGACTATATGTTGAAAGCGTATTTTCGCTAATCGCTGCAAGTTTGGTTATAGGTTTGTTAAATACTTTTATAAGGCCTTTTTTAATACTTTTAACGCTGCCTATAAACATACTGACGCTTGGCTTATTTACTTTGATTATTAACGCACTGTTGTTTTACCTTGCTTCTTATATTGTAAAGGGATTTACTGTAGAAAGCTTTTTTAGCGCACTTGCAGGTTCAATTATAATGAGTATAATTGGTCTGATATTGAATGCTTTTGTGGATTAGGGGGTAAAAATTGTTTATTTCAACAAAAGAAGATATAGTAAATGCAAAAGTAACAGATGTATACTTTGATAGAGCCGTTTACGCATTAAAGGTAAAAGGATTAGATAAAAGGGTAAAAGCAGAAGTTAGTGTTAAAAAATTGCC
>JAVRLY010000029.1:0-13205 GCA_031960885.1 Desulfurella sp.
ATATCTGCTTCATCCCAACCAAGCCAAATAAATTTATGACCAGCTTCTTCATACAAAACTTCACCATTTGCTATATTTACCTGTTCATTGGAAAGATTAATATAACCCACACCTAACCTCCATTTTCGTATTTATTATTATATACAATACTAGCTTGTACAAGTCAATATCTATGAAGACGAAAATAAGTTTAATTTAGGAAAGAAAGAAGGGCCTTTAAAAGCCCCTTCTTGATTAGTACATATCTGGCATTCCACCTGGCATAGGAGCAGCCGGTTTATTTTCTTCTGGCATATCAGTTATTAAAGCTTCAGTTGTAAGCATTAAACCTGCAACAGAAGCTGCATTTTGAAGCGCAATTCTTTCTACTTTAGTTGGATCTATAATGCCTGCTTTTAACATATCCACAAATTCGCCTTTTCTTGCATCAAACCCAAAAGACTTACTGCTGTTTTCTTTGATTTTGTTTACAATAATAGAACCCTCAAAACCAGCATTCTTTGCAATCGCTCTAATTGGCTCTTCTAATACTTTTAATATAATAGAAGCGCCTATATTTTGATCTTCATTTTCTAATTTAATGTCTTTAAGTACAGATTCGCACTTTAGCAACGCCGTGCCGCCACCTGGAACTATACCTTCTTCAACTGCAGCTTTTGTTGCATTTAAAGCATCCTCAACTCTTGCTTTTTTCTCTTTTAGCTCTGTTTCCGTTGATGCTCCAACTTTAATTACAGCAACGCCACCAGCTAACTTAGCCTTTCTTTCTCTTAACTTCTCTTTGTCATATTCACTTGTTGATTGTTCTATCTGAGCATCAATTTGTCTAATTCTGCCCTGAATATCTTCTTTTTTGCCAGCACCATCAATTATAGTTGTATTTTCTTTATCAACAACAATTTTTTTAGCCCTTCCAAGCATTGATAAATCAGCGGTTTCAAGCTTCATACCAGTTTCTTCGCTAATTACAGTTCCACCTGTCAAAATAGCTATATCTTTTAACATCTCTTTTCTTCTATCGCCAAAGCCTGGTGCTTTTACAGCAACACAAGAAATTGTGCCTCTAATTTTATTTACAACTAACGTTGCCAAAGCCTCACCTTCTAGTTCTTCAGCTATTACAAAGAATGGCTTTCCAGCCTTTGCTATTTTCTCTACTAATGGTAAAAATTCTTGCATAGAAGAAATCTTTTTATCTGTAATAACTATAAAAGGATCTTCCAATTCTGCTATCATTTTTTCAGTATTTGTAGCAAAATATGGTGATACGTATCCCCTATCAAACCTCATACCTTCTACAACTTCAAGTTCAGTTTGAGTCGATTTTGCTTCTTCAACTGTAATTACGCCATCTTTTCCAACTTTATCCATAGCTTCAGCTATGATTTCACCGATTTCTCTTTCGTTGTTTGCAGAAATTGAACCAACTTCTGCTATTTCTCTTTTTTCTTCAATAGGCTTAGAAATCTTTTTTAGTTCTTCAACAACTTTCTCTACTGCTTTATCTATGCCTCTTTTTAATTCTATTGCGCTAACACCTGCTGTTACATGCTTTAAGCCTTCCCTATAAATTGCTCTTGCTAAAACAGTTGCCGTTGTTGTACCATCTCCTGCAACATCGCTTGTTTTGCTTGCAACCTCTCTTACAAGCTGAGCACCCATATTTTCATATGAATCCTTTAACTCAATTTCTTTTGCAACTGTAACACCATCTTTTGTAATCAATGGACTTCCGAATTTTCTATCAATAACTACATTTCTACCCTGTGGTCCAAGTGTGGCACTTACTGCATCAGCCAATTGATTTATACCTTTTAAAATTTTTGATCTTGCAATATCTCCAAATTCTATCTGCTTTGCACCCATACAATCACCTCCTTTAAAAATTACTCAAAAATACCTAGAATTTCATCTTCTTTCAAGATAATATAATCTTGATCATTCAATTTTAATTCTGTGCCTGAATATTTTGCAAACAAAGCAATGTCACCTACTTTAACATGTTCAACATCGCTACCCACAGCTTCAATTTTAGCTCTCTGTGGTTTTTCCTTCGCTGTGTCTGGTATGATAATTCCAGACTCAGTTTTCTGTTCTTGTTCCTCAATTTTACCTAATACCCTGTCAGCTAATGGCTTAAACTTCATAAACTCACCTCCCTTTTTTATTAGCAGTAAACTAACACTGTTGCTAATAATACACTCAAAATTCAATTTTTCAAGTCTTAATATTCGATTTTATAAGAACTTATAAAGCATCAAATTAAATTATAAGCAAATAATAGCATTTTTTGATAAAAAAATTGCTTGCTTTTTTTAGCAATTTAGATTAAATTAATTAAAAAGGATTTGTATGCAAAAAAGTGAAAAAGGCAAATATTTAGTAGAGTTTCTACCATATATAAAAAAATTTGCAGGTAATACCTTTGTAATTAAGTATGGTGGTTCTGCCATGATTAATGATGAATTAAAAATGGCTTTTTCAAAAGATGTAGCATTGCTAAAATTTGTTGGAATAAACCCTATTGTAGTCCACGGAGGTGGCAATGAAATTGGTGGAACACTAAAAAAACTTGACATAGCAACCAAATTTCACAAAGGTTTGCGCATTACAGATGAAAAAACTATGGAAGTGGTTGTCATGGTATTGGCAGGCAAAGTAAATAAAGAGATAGTTCTAAATATAAATCATTTTGGGGGCAAAGCCATAGGTTTAAGCGGTGTTGATGGCAATATTATAAAAGCAAAAAAAATGCTTCTTGAAGATATAGATTTAGGCCTTGTAGGCGATGTAGATAGTGTGAACCCCGATGTGCTAATAAGCCTTTCCCAAAATGGATATACGCCTGTTGTTGCGCCAATTGGTTTTGATGATAATGGTACAAGGTATAATATTAATGCAGATACTGTAGCATCAAGTCTAGCGCAAGCGCTCCAAGCAGAAAAACTCATATATATATCCGATGTAGATGGAGTATTGGACAATAATAATAACTTAATAAGTGAGATAAAAATAAAAGATATCGACAAGATGATAGATAATGTTTTAACAGGTGGTATGATACCCAAGGTGCTATCTGCAAAAGAAGCTATAGAAAATGGCGTTAAAAAAGTGCATATTATAAATGGTAAAAAGCCACATGCATTATTAGAAGAAATATTTACTGATGCCGGAATCGGCACACAAATAGTGAGGTAAAAATATGAGCGAATTAAGAAAAGACCCAATCATTGAAAGATGGGTTATAATATCAACTGAGCGAGGCAAAAGGCCACACGATTTCAAACTTGATGAGCAAATCAAAATTAGCGGCGGTTTTTGCCCATTTGACCCAGGTAACGAAAAATACGTCCCGCCAGAAATTTATGCTGTAAGATCACCTGGTAGTCAACCCAATGATCCCAATTGGACATTGCGTGTTGTACCCAATAAATTTCCAGCTCTTGGTATAGAAGGCGAACTAGATAAACATGGAGTAGGTCTATATGATGCAATGAATGGCATTGGCGCACATGAAGTTATTATAGAAACGCCTAATCACGCTGAAACAATAGATGCAATGCCCATAGATAGAGTAAAAGATATAGTTTACGCCTATAAAGCTCGAATAGAAGATTTAAAAAAAGATAAACGTATGAAGTATGTGCTTGTATTTAAAAATTATGGAGCTATAGCTGGAGCAAGTTTAGAGCATTCGCATTCACAGTTAATTGCTCTACCAATTATACCCAAAAGGCCTTTGGAGTTATTTTATGGTGCTAAAGAGTACTACTCCTATAAGGATAGATGCATTTTTTGTGATATTATAAGGCAAGAGTTAAGCGACAAAGTGCGCTTGATTGAAGAAACAAAGCATTTTATTTCAATAACACCATTTGCATCAAGATCGCCATTTGAAGTATCAATAATACCAAAAAAACATAATGCGCATTTTGAATTTGAAGATACAGAAATTTTGTATGATTTTGCATACATTTTACAAAATACACTGAAACGATTAAAAATAGCTCTCGATAATCCACCGTATAACTTTGTTTTAATTAATGGGGCATTCATTTTTGACCATGATGATTATTTTCACTGGCATTTAGATATTACGCCCAGACTAACAAAGATAGCTGGTTTTGAGTGGGGCAGTGGATTTTATATTAACCCAACACCACCAGAAGATGCAGCAAAGTATTTAAGAGAAATTGTTCTTTAGGAGGCACAAATGAACGTAGTACTGACTTCAAGCGAAGTTTTCCCTTTTTCTAAAACAGGAGGATTGGCTGATGTAGCAGGCGCATTACCAAAAGCATTAGCCCAAAATGGTTTAGAAGTTAGCGTATTTAGCCCGCTTTACAAATCAGTTGATAGGTCTAGCTTAACTATTGCAGCAGATACAAATATTGATTTTAACAACCAAAAAATAAGCACAAGACTATACAAAACCACCATAGATAATTGTTCTTTTTATTTTGTTGAACACCAAGAATACTTTAACAGAGACCATTTGTATGGTATTGGCGCAAAAGACTATGAAGATAATGCCCTAAGGTTTGGTTTTTTTTCAAAAGCAGTATTGGATAGCATCATTGCACTTGGTATAAAACCAGATATTATACACACAAATGATTGGCAATCTGCATTGGTTAATGTGTACTTAAAACTATTTTACAAAAATACATTCGAAAAAACAAAAACTGTATTTACCATACACAACTTAGGTTATCAAGGCATATTTGAGAAATCCTATATGGATAATCTTAGTTTGCCGTGGGATATATTTAGCCTTGATGGGCTTGAGTATTATGACAAAATTAATTTTCTAAAAGGCGGTATTGTATTTGCAGATGCAGTCAATACAGTTAGCAAAACGTACGCCCAAGAAATACAAACACCAGAATACGGGTTCGGCTTAGATGGACTGCTAAGAAAGTTTTCTTATAAGCTAAGCGGTATTTTAAACGGTATTGATACAGATGTATGGAACCCAAATAAAGATACGTTTATAGACTATAATTTCGATAACCCAAAAGATAAAATCAAAAACAAAAAAGCCCTTCAAAAAGCATTGAATCTGCCAGTTGGTGATATTGCAATGTTTGGTGTAGTATCAAGGCTTGCTGCTCAAAAAGGCATGGATATATTTGCACAAAGTGCAAAAGAAATACTAAAATCACAAAATGTTCAATTTGTCATTTTGGGTAATGGCGAGTCAGATATAGAAAATTCTCTAAAGGAATTAGCAAAAAGCTATCCAGATAAAGTATCACTAAACTTAAAATTCGATGAACCACTTGCCCATAAAATTTATGCTTCAAGTGATTTTTTTGTAATGCCATCAAAATATGAACCATGCGGACTAGGTCAAATGATAGCATATCGGTATGGAACACTTCCAATAGTAAGAGCAACGGGGGGCCTTAAAGATACAGTAAAAAATTATTCAGCTAAAGCCAAAAACCCAACAGGTTTTGTGTTTGATAAAAACGATTCTGTAGAGCTTACCAAAACACTAAAAAAAGCCATTGACTTATTTAACAAAAAAGATGAATTTTTAAAGATTGCTCAGTATGTAATGCAACTTGATTATTCGTGGAAAAATCAGGCTAAAGAATATATAAAGTTATACAAGAAAATTTATGGATAAAGATAAGATTGTAGAAGAGTGGAAATTACTATATGAACTTGGCACAGCAATAAGTCTTACAACTGAATTAAAAAAATTGTTTCATGTTGTATTGACTGCTGTGACCATCGGAGATGGACTTGGTTTTAATAGGGCTGCGATCTTTTTGTACAATAGACCAAACAATACAATTGATGGAATACTAGGTGTAGCACCTGATTCTATTCAAGAAGCTACTGTTATATGGGATACACTGAAAAACTTAGACATAAGAGGCAAAATGGCCTCATGGTTAGTTAATGAGATAAATATAGAAGCGCAGCTAAATTCAAACTTCAATAAAATCATTAGTCAATTTAGAATAAACCTTGAGAAAGACACAATTTTTAAAAATATTTATCAAAAAGAGGCGTTTATATTTAATTCAAACAATCTTGGTAGTGATGATAAAATTTTTAAAGAACTCAACTTTGAAGAGTTTGCATTTGCTCCGCTTATATCAAGGGAACAACCAATTGGGGCTATTGTAGCAGATAATTTCTACAATAAGCGCCCTATAACACAAGACGACATCAGCACACTGTTTTTGTTTTCCAATCAATCCGCTATTGCAATTGAAAATCTGATGGGCGTTGAAACATATAAAAATATGAGCAAACGCCTCATCGAAGAACAACAAAACCTTATTCACCAAAAGCACATATTTAATTTAGGTAGAGCAGTAGCAGATATAACTCATGAGATAAAAAATGCACTAATTGGCGCCATAGGTTTTGTGGAAAGGGCAAAAAAACTTTCTGATACAAATCAACAGACATACAAGTACCTTGAAATTGTAAAAAAAGAGTTAGATAGAGTATACAATTTAACATTAGACATTAATAGGTACTCTAAAGGTCAAAACAGAAGCGTAAAGAAACAATTTGATTTAGAAAAACTCATACTAGATACCGTAGAAACACTCAAAACCATTGATTCTAAAAATCAAAACATTAAATTTGAAACCTCTTTGTCTGAATTTGCAAAATATCTATATGGCGACCCAGACCAAATTAAACAAGTATTAATTAATTTAACAAAAAACTCAATGGAAGCAATATCAAACAAAAAAGATGGTTTAATTAAAATCTCCACTTACAAAGAGGATAAATTTATTGTTATTTCAGTAGAAGATAATGGTGGCGGTATTGATGTAAAGTTTTTGCCGTATGTATTTAAGCCATTTTATTCAACAAAATCACATGGTACAGGTTTAGGTTTATCAATAGTTAGAGAAATTGTTCAAGAACACAATGGTGTAATTAATTTAAATAATTTTGTTGGCAAGGGTGCAAAATTTATCATTAAAATTCCAAATATTACAGAGGAGGAAAAAGATGAAAAAAAAGATAATGGTGGTTGATGATGAAGATTCTATAAGGTTTTTGTACGAAGAAGAATTAAAAGATGAAAACTATGATGTAGTATCCTATCCTGATGCACAATCAGCCATTGACGATTTTGAAAAACAAAAGCCTGATTTAGTCTTGTTAGATATAGCAATGCCGAAAATGAGTGGATTAGATGCATTAAGGATATTAAAAGATATGTCGCCAACAACACCAATAATTATGTCTACAGCATACTCGCACTACAAGCAGGATTTTTCTACTTGGATAGCTGATGACTATATTGTTAAATCTCCAGATTTAACAGAACTAAAGGAAAAAATAAAAGAACTATTAAATAAATCTTAATAGTTAATATTCGTGTATGAGTAAATCTTCTATACTATCTTGGTCTTTTGGTTTAAGTGGGTAATATTTACCTCGAGCAGTAGCTATAATCTGATCATTTTCATTATAAACTGTAGCTTCTGTGAACGCTATTTTGTTTTTGGTATTTAACATTTTTGCTACAGTAAATAGATATGTATTTGGTTTTGCAACATTTTTATACTTTATACAAAGCTCTACTGTATAATAAAAAAAATTTGTTTTTACGGTGGCAGACCAGCCCATTGCTTCATCTGCAATAGCTGAAATCACACCACCATGTATCCTATCTGGATATCCAATATAATGCTCATCTAACAAACAGTTATTGTATACAAAATCAGAATCTGTAAAAAACCAAGTTTTTAAACCAAAATCATTTTCATTACCGCAAACCAAACAATTTTTATAACGCGGCAATTTTTTGTGCAAACGATAATCAAATATTACCAATGCCATCCCTTATCAAGCAATGTTCGCATAATAGGCAAAACCCTATCATATGTACCTTCAAAATAACCCTTTACGATGCCATTTTTTGTTAAGTCGTAATTAATGCCTAAATCTTCAAGTTCTTTTCTAACCTGTATTTCATCATGATCATCTACTTCAGCATAAACATCCAAAGTACAAACGCCTTCCATCGCCCATTTTGCTGCATTGTAAAAACCAAGCAGTCTTTTTTTAGAATCTTGAACACCATGACCATGATCTGAACTCATTTATCTCCTCCTTTACTTTTCAAATAATTTTGTATATCTTTTTCAACCAAATAAATACAAAAACCAATTACCAAATCACTATCAATATCTTTATTTAAAATATTACCAAACTTCTTGGTTTTTTTTCCAATGGCATAAGATAACAGCACAAATAAAGCAATAAATGTATTTTTTGGCATGCTTCCTTTTCTTTTAAAAAAATCTTTAAGCAAATTAAATATAACTATAATGTTATCTTTAGAAAATATTAAAAAGTCCAATGGTTGATTTTTAATATATGAAACCTTTTCTTTCAGTAAAGACGCAAATTCCTCTAAATCGCTTGTCTTAATGAAACTATCAACAATATCCAAAAACTTTTCTTTCATAACTCTAACCTTCTATTAAATTCTTTTTCTATGATAGCTAAATTTTTGATTTTGTCAATTATTGTCAAATAAAATTTATTGCAAAATAAAAAAAAGATAGTATAATGACAATGTAGATTTTAAATGCGATTGAAAAAGCTCATTGTTAAAAAAATATGGTGCTGTTTGAGAATTTATGTTCATTTTTAGTAAACAACATTTGTGCTTTTTAACGCGAAGTTAAAAACAAGCTTTTTAGCTAAATAAAGGTTTTTAATCTGTTTAAAATTACAAGGATGCGATATGCAAAGTTTAGAAAAATTTAAAAGTTTGGGAATTTCAGAAAATGTTTTGAAGTCTCTCTCAAAAAAAGGCTATGAAGAGCCAACTGCTATACAAGAGCAAGTGATACCATTAATGTTAAAAACAAACATTGATTTAATTGCTCAGGCTCAAACAGGTACTGGCAAAACTGCAAGTTTTGGCATACCAATCATAGAAAAAATTCAAGAAAAATCAGAACACGTTAAATGCTTGATCCTTACACCTACAAGAGAGCTTGCTCTTCAAATTTCACAAGAACTTAATTCATTAAAAGGCGCAAAAAAATTAAAGATTTTTCCTATTTATGGTGGCCAATTTATAGATTTACAGATATCCAAACTGAAAGATGGTGCTGATATAGTTGTAGGAACGCCTGGCAGGATCTTAGACCATATTCAAAGAAAAACAATTGATTTATCTTTTGTTAGCGATATTGTTTTAGATGAAGCAGATGAAATGTTAAATATGGGATTTATTGACGATGTAGAAGAAATTTTAAAACACACAAATGATAGCAAAAGACTTTTAATGTTTTCTGCTACAATACCCTCACAAATTATATCTATTGCCAAAAAACACATGAAAAACTATGAAATCATAAAAACAAAAAAAGATGATACAATATCTGAGCTCACACAGCAAATTTACTTTGAAGTAAACTATGAAGATAAGTTTGAAGCTCTATGCCGCATTATCGATATGCAAAACGATTTCTACGCGCTAATTTTTTGCAAAACCAAAGTTGAGACAGACGAGCTTGCAAATAGATTGCAAGAAGCCGGATATAATGCACTTGCTCTGCACGGCGACATGACGCAAAAACACAGAGAAATTGTCTTAAATAAATTTAAAAAAAGAAATATCCAAATACTTATAGCTACAGATGTAGCTGCAAGAGGCATAGATATTGAAAACCTCACACATGTCATAAATTACTCAATACCAGAAAATGTAGAATCATACATACACAGAATAGGACGCACAGGTAGGGCTGGAAAAAGCGGAATTGCCATAACGTTTGTTACGCCAAATGAGTATAGTAGACTTATTTATATGTTGAAAACTGCTAGACTCAACATAAAAAAACAAGGTTTGCCTACAATTGATGAAGTTGTAAACTTCAAAATTACAAGGGTTCAAAATGAACTTGAAACTATTATCCAAGACACGATAGAAGAAAAATACATAAATCTAGCTCACAAACTTTTAGAAAATCATCCTTCTATAGATATAGTTGCTGCATTATTAAAATATAGCTTGCACGATGATTTAGATGAAAAAAATTATTCATATATTAAAGAGGTAAAACCTCTTGATGAATATTCAAAAACGCGACTTTTTGTTGCGCTGGGCAGACAAGATTCTATGACGCCAAAAAAATTGATTGATTTTATAAAACAGCAAATTGAAATTGACGAGAAAGATATTAGAGACATTAAAATATTTGACAAATTTTCATTTTTAACTGTTCCATTTGAAGAAGCGCAAGTGCTACTTCAAATATTCAAAAAGAAATCAAAAACAAAAAGTTTAATAACGAGAGCAAGGGAAAAAAATGACTAAAAATTTTAATAACAAAATCAGAAATATCGCAATTATAGCTCATGTTGACCACGGTAAAACTACACTTGTTGATGCTATGTTTAAACAATGCGGAACATTTAGACAAAATCAAAACATGCAAGAACGCATCTTAGATAGCATGGAATTAGAAAAAGAAAGAGGTATTACAATTGCCGCTAAAAATTCATGCGTTTTTTTTAATAACATTAAAATAAATATTTTAGATACGCCAGGACATGCTGATTTTGGCGGAGAAGTAGAAAGAGCGCTATCAATGGTAGATGGCGCAATTTTGCTTGTTGATGCTGCAGAAGGCCCTCTGCCTCAGACACGCTTTGTATTAAAAAAAGCATTGGAATCAAAGTTAAAAATAATTGTGGTAATAAATAAAATTGATAGGCCTGATGCAAGGATAGATAAAGTTTTAGATGAGATATACGACTTATTTATTGATTTGGATGCAAGTGATGAACAATTAGACTTTAGTGTGCTTTACGCAATTGGCAAACAAGGCATAGCAAAAAAGACTGTAGATGGCTCAGAAAATGATCTCACAGTGTTGTTTGAAGAAATAGTAAGCCAAATACCACCGCCAAGCTATACAGACAAAGATAGTTTTTCAATGCTTGTAAGTGATCTTGGATATTCTGATTATTTAGGAAGGCTAGCCATTGGAAAGGTATTTAGCGGCAATCTAGACAATGTAAAAAGTATGTCTTTTTTTTATTTTAATTCTATTGGCGATAAAAAAAATGCTTTTTTAAGCACAATACAAACTTACGATGGAATAGTACTAAAGCCTATAAAAAATATAGAAGCTGGCGATATTATTGTAGTATCTGGCATAGAAGATATATCAATTGGCGATACAATTTGCTCAAGCGATGTAGAAAAACCATTAAAGCGTATAGTAATTGATGAACCTACCGTCTCAATGGTCTTTAGCGTAAATAACTCACCTTTTGCCGGCAAGGAAGGTAAAATAGTCCAGTCGCGCAATATCAAAGAACGATTGGTAAAAGAAACGCTTAAAAATGTATCAATAAAGCTAGAAGAGACACAAGATCCTGATCGTTTTATAGTAAAAGGTCGCGGAGAGTTTCAAATGGTTATACTCATTGAACAAATGAGAAGAGAAGGTTTTGAATTCTGTGTGAGTAGACCAAATGTAATTTATAAATATGAAAATGACAAAAAGTTGGAGCCTATTGAACATTTATTTGTAGATTGTAACGAAGAATTCATGGGCATTGTAACACAAAAGATTCAAACTAGAAAAGGTAAGATGATAAACCTTTCGAATAATTTTAAAGGCCGGGTAAGGATGGAGTTTCTTGTACCGTCAAGATCTCTAATAGGCTTTAGAGATGAATTTCTAACAGACACAAAAGGCACCGGTATAATAAATTCCTACTTAGAACATTACGATGTTTACGCCGGCGATATAACAACGCGCTATAGTGGATCTTTGGTAAGTGATAGAGAAGGTGTTGCTGTTGCTTACGCATTATTTAATTTACAGCCAAGAGGTCAATTATTTATAGCTTGTAATGAACCGGTTTACGAAGGCATGATAATTGGAGAACACAATAAAGAAACAGATTTAAATGTAAATCCATGCAAAGAAAAGAAACTTTCTAATATGAGAGCTGCTGGAAAAGATGATAACATAATACTCTCAAGTCCAAATATCATGACATTAGAAAAAGCTATAAACTTTATAAAAGACGATGAAATGGTTGAAGTCACGCCGCTCTCAATTCGGTTAAGAAAATCTGAGCTAAGCTCTCAAAAGAGAAAAACCTTAAATCACACTCATTAGTGCTCTTGCAATGAGTGTACTAAAAAATTTAAAGCGCAAAGGTATGATTGCTTTCCAAGCCCAACAATAACGCCTTGCGCTATATCACTCAAATAGCTTTTATGCCTAAATGGTTCCCTTTTAAAAACATTGGATATATGAACTTCAACAAAGGGTATATTAACACTTAAAAGCGCATCTCTAATGGCTATGCTTGTATGTGTAAGAGCACCCGCATTGATGATAATTCCATCATACTGGCCAAATGAGTGTTGAATTTTTTCAACAATAGCGCCTTCGTAATTTGATTGAAAAAACTCTACATCTACATTCAATTGAACCGCTAAATTTTTTACGCTTGTTTCTATTTCAGAAAGCGAAATAGCCCCATACACCTGCGGCTCTCTTTTGCCAAGCATATTAAGGTTTGGGCCATTTACAATTAAAAACTTCATATATTTAAGCAAATAATTTTGAGCCTAAAAAATTTCCACCCAAAAGATGCATATGTATATGGTATACTTCCTGCCCTGAATCAGGCCCATTATTTATAACAATTCTATAACCAGATTTATCAATATTTAATTTTTTTGCTAAGTTTTTTGCAATTAAAGCCATATCGGCAATCATTTTAACATTTGATTCGTCCATATCGTTTAGGTTTTCGATATGTTTTTTAGGTATAATTAATAGATGGATTGGCGCTTTTGGGTTTATATCATAAAATGCCATGTAGTTTTCATCTTCGTACTCAATTTTCGATGGCAACTCTTTATTAACAATTTTACAAAAAATACACATGGCAACCTCCTTATCTAAAAATTGTTTCAATCCTATCTGTGCCTGTTGCAATAATTGAAATCTTAGCTTCAATAATCTTTTCTATTTCTTCTATGTAATTTTTTGCTTCTTGTGGCAATTTGGCATAATCATTTGTGCCTTTTGTGCCATTAAAGCCTTTAAATGTCTTATAAATAGGCTTTACCCTTTCAAAATCACTATTTAGGGCAGGTATGTAATCTATTGTTTTTCCATCCAATTCATATGCTACACAAACTTTTATCTCATCCAAACCATCTA
>JAVRLY010000029.1:13305-15717 GCA_031960885.1 Desulfurella sp.
AATTTTGAATCTAAAGTAACGCCTAAATCTTCAAGCTGTTTTTTTTCTTCGAAAAAACTCTTTGGGTCGAATACTACGCCATTGCCTATAACACATATCTTGCCATCATGCAAAATACCAGAAGGTATTAAATGCAAAACAAACTTTTTGCTATCTACACATACAGTATGGCCTGCATTGCTGCCACCTTGGTAGCGTACAACAATATCTGCACCCTCACTTAAAATATCTACAACCTTCCCTTTGCCTTCATCGCCCCATTGAGAACCTAAAACTAAGGTATTCATCCTAAATCTCCTTGGTATAAATAGTCCATCAATCTATCCAAATTTATTGCAAAACCTGTTGCTGGAATGTATTTTCCTATAGCTTGCATTAAATTGCCATATCTGCCACCTGTGCATAAAATGGCGTCATCACTTAATATGTCAAACGAGATGCCACTGTGGTAAGTCGGATATTCATAGTAAAAAAAATCTACAAAAACCTCACACTTTTTGTTGATTTTGTTTGAAATTTCAATTAAATTATTAATATTATCCTTGATTGGTTCGACTTCTAACAATGACTTAACATTGCCTTCAAAAAGCGCATCAATTAACGTCTCCAAAGCCCCCAAAGACATCGACTTTAAAGATGATATATTTTTTTTATTAATTAAGCGCAAAATTGTTTTCCTTTTGTCAATATTGTGTTGTTCTAAATAAGCATCAAGCAGTTTGTCAATAATTTGAGTGTCTGAGATTCTTACAATTAAATTTTCTATATTAACAAGGCTTAATATATCAATCGCTAGATTAATAATCTCTATATCGGTTTCTATTGAGTTTTGACCAAATACTTCAGCACCTATTTGTTTAAATTCTCGTTTAAGATTTGCATGCTGTTTTTCATCTCTATATATGTAGTGGGCATAAGAAAATTTTGCAGGCAACTCAATATCTGCAAGCAATACCGCAAACGCCACTTGAAGTGTAACATCGGGCCTAAGTATTATTGTTTTACCGCTGTTTCTATCCACAAATTTAAATAATTTTGATTTTAAAGGTTCATACAAATCCTGATACACGTTGTCTTCATAAATAAATGTTGGCGTTACAATTTCCTTGTAACCTCTAGCATCAAGATAATCCATCATCTTGTTTTCTATTTCGCGGCGTTTTCTGGAGTATGGGTAAAAGAATTGCAATACACCTTTTGGTATATTGTGTTTAATACTCAACAAAAACCTCTAAAGCTTTTTTAGTACCTATACCTAACTTGTCAATCCCAAGTTTTTTAAGAGCTATCTCAAGCGTACCGATTGTTAACATAATATCTGGTGGGTAAAAGTAGCCTAAATGGGCTATCCTAAATATTTTGCCCTTCATTGAACCTTGCCCATTTGATACACTAACACCAAAGGCATTCATATTATCAATGATTTGTTTTGAATCAATTACTTGACCTGTGTGAGGAGAAATTGGCGATTTAACAGCAGTTAAAGAAACGGATGGATTTTTTGCAAAAAGCTCTAGACCCATTGCCTTAATGGCTTCCTGTGTGGCTTTTGCCAAAAATCTATGTCTTCTAAAGACATTTTCTAAACCTTCTGTTAATATCATATCAACTGCTGCATTTAAGCCTAATACAAGCGTCACTGGTGGCGTAAAATGACCAGCTTGTGAATCTATCTCACCTAGTATATCAAAGTAATAGCGTTTATTTTTATTTTGTTTGGCCATTTTTTTTGCTTTTTCGCTAATAGATAGCATTGCAAGACCCGGCGGCAGCATAAAGGCTTTTTGTGAGCCTGTTATAAGTATATCAATACCCCACTCATCCGTTTTTATATCTATGCAACCAACAGCTGTAATGCCATCGACTACAAATACTACATCTGGGTATTTTGTCTTTAATAGTTTTCCAATCTCATCAATTGGATGATAAGCGCCTGTTGATGTTTCACATGCTTGCATATAGATAGCTTTTGGGTTATGTGTTTTAACAGCCTCTTCAATTTCCTCAACGCTAACAGATTCTCCATAGGCTTTTTTTATAATGACAGGTTTAGCGCGAAAGGCTTCTACAATCTGACTAAATCGTTCGCCAAATTTTCCAGCTTCAACAACAATCGCTTTGTCGTTATCTGATAGTATATTAGATACAGAAGCTTCCATAGCCCCTGTACCGCTTGATGAAAAAATTACTATATCATTGTTGGTTTGAAAGATCTTTTTCAAATTTTCACGCACACGCTCATGTATGTTTATATATTCTTTGGTTCTATGATGAATAATAGGTGCAGCCATTTCAAGTAAAATTTGCTCTGGTATGGGCGTTGGGCCAGGTGTCATTAAATATTTTTTCATAATATTTCTCCTTTAAAAAGAAACATCGCTAATATTTCCCAAACATGTTAAATGCATTTTA
>JAVRLY010000030.1:0-15203 GCA_031960885.1 Desulfurella sp.
GATACATCTTTTGCGTTGCATCGTATGAATACTGTATCCTATCAATTTCTTCTTCTAAATATCTATCTTTTAATAACTGTTTTAAATAATCAAACTTCATTTTACGCTTAATGTATAATAAGACAACCAAAAAGTCAATTGTTGGTTTTAAGCATGTTGTTGTATGAAATTCTTTATTGCCTCTATGCTGTTATCTTCTATAAATTTTCTTTTTTTCGTTGAAAGCCTAGCCAAACCATCTGGTAAATCAGGCTCTTTACCAATTGCTTGTTTAATTGCATCGACAAACTTAGCTGGGTGGGCCGTTGATAAACATACACATTGCCTTGCTTCATTAAAAGCAGCTTTTACACCGCACGCTGTATGTGGATCAATGATGTAATTGTATTTTTCATATAATTCCTTTATAGTTTGTAAGATTTCATCGTCGCTAATTCTATAAGCGGAAAAATCTCTGCGTATTTTTTCCATATCTTCTTTAAATTCAAGTAAACCATCGCGCTCAAACGTTTTCATTAAATCTTTTACTTTTTGACAATCTTGATTGTATAAGTAATAAATGTATCTTTCAAAATTGCTTGCAACTTGTATATCCATAGATGGACTGAATGTTTTTTTAACGCTTTGTTTTGAGTATTCTCCAAAATTGACAAACCTATACAATATATCGTTTTCATTTGTAGCCAAAATTAGTCTATCAATAGGCAAACCCATGGACATAGCCAAATACCCTGCAAATATATCACCAAAATTGCCTGTTGGTACACTAAACGCTATAGGATGGTTCACTTTTGTGTACGCATAATAATAGTAAGTAATTTGAGCTAAAATTCTTGCAAAATTTATAGAATTTATAGAACCCAGAGAATATTTTTCTTTGAACGCTATATCTTTAAAAATCTCTTTTATGATATATTGACAATCATCAAATGTTCCATTTACAGCTATTGGAAATACATTTTTATCATCAATATCGCACATCTGAAGCTCTTGCATTGGGCTTATTGTATTGTTTGGATAAAGTATAAAAACCTTGACATTGCGCTTTCCTTTTAAGCCATAAATGGCCGCACTACCCGTATCTCCGCTTGTTGCGCCAAGTATATTCAATGTTTGATTATTCTGGCTTAATATATACTCAAACAAATTACCTAAAAACTGTAATGCAATGTCTTTAAAAGCATACGTAGGCCCATGAAATAGCTCAAGTATGTACAAATTGTCAAAATGCTTTAGAGGCGTAATTTCACAATCATTAAATGTGCTATAGCTTTTTTCGATTAGCTCAAAAATATCTTTTTCTTCAATATCCGAAATATACTTCTTAAATATTTCAAATGCAATGGATTTAAAATCCTTTTTTGCCAGCTCTTGTGGCAAAAGTCTTGGTATAAACTCTGGAACAATAAGACCGCCATCTGGCGCAAGTCCCATCATCACAGCATCTTTAAAATTAATGTTTTCTACACCACATCTTGTACTTTTATATAACATAAATTACTCCTTATTTATAAGGTATGCTACTTGCACTGCCAGCAAAGTATTTTAAATCCTCATTCGTAAACTTCATACCCAAGCCTACAAAAGGTGATCTTGACTGACTATTTAACAATTCATTAACGCCACCATACAGGTAAAAATGCCTCAAGATTCTATAAGAAGCTTGAACTCGTACTTGGGCATTATGGTCTCTTATATCATTTGAATGATTGAAATCAAATGCATCTGCTGAAAGTTTCAAATCTGGTGTTGCGTAATAATCCGCCCCAACTCCAAATGTGGATTCTATAATACCGCCTCTTATGACTATATTGCCATATCGTTTACCCATTTCAGCATTAATTCTAATTCTTGTATCTTGGCTTGAAGGATTAGGAGTGTTTTCATAGTTTTTTTCATTGACAGCCTCAATTCTATAAAAACGATCTGGGGCTGTATAAATATTAACACCTGCAATACCCATAGAATTGCCACCACGCGTTAGGTAATCTCCTTGTACGTTTGCTTGAATTAATATTTTATTAATTTTGCCAAAATAATTTTTTAAATCTTTAAGTGTGCTATTTAAGTTGTCATACACACCTTCATCGTTTACAAGCTTACCTACAGTACCCTTTCCTTCATTAATTTTTCTTGAAATTTCATCAATATTTGCCGTTGCATTATTAATATTATTGTATATCTCATTCTTTGTCATCAAACCACCAATTGTGCCTTTACCTTCTTTTATATTTTCTGTTAAATCATATACATTATTTAATGAAGAGTTGAGTTTACCCATTGATGCTTTTGCTTGTTCAAGTGTTGCTTTTAAATCTGGCCTTGATTGCAAAACTGTTTCATTTATGTTTGACATTGCCCTATCAAATGCGAGCATTGCTTGTTTTGCTTCCAAGATTGTAGCTCTTAAAGCAGCTCTATTTTCATTTACAACTTCGTTTAAATTTGCTGTTAAAACAGCAATGTTCTGTAGAGTTTTTGCCAAATTATCCCTATTTTGCTGATTCAACACTTCACTTGCACCACGCATTACATTGTTTAGACCAACTGCAGATTGAGCATAAACAAAAGATTGATTGTTAGCTAAATAAGTGTTACTTTTACCTTGCGTAATTTCAATGTATGTTTCACCAATTAAACCAGTAGATGATATTGAACAAATAGAATCCTTTGGTATTTTATATTGAGAATAAATATCCATTGCTACTTTTGCACCGTTTCGAGTTAATTCAATGTTTCTAACATATCCGACCTCTACACCAGAAACTGTAACCTTTGCCTTTTCTTTTAAGCCTGATACGTTGGAAAATGTAGCATACAATGTATATGTAGGATGCTTGCTCAAACTAAACTGACCTAATTTTATAGTCATTACACCAAATAGTATTATTATTGCAAAAGCAAAAAGCCCTATTATTGTCTCTTTTTTCATTTATTAGCCTCCTTTAAATGCTTCTAAAAATTCTCTCACAATTGGAGAGGTTAAATTAAAAAAATTATCTTTTTTATCAAACTCTATGATTTTTCCCCCATCCAAAAAACCTATAAAATCTGCAACAAAGTTTGCTACGTCTAAATCGTGTGTAATAACCAAACATGTTGTATTTAATTTGGATTTCATATCTTTAATAAGTTTTGCTATTGCATATGAAACAATGGGGTCTAACCCAGTTGTTGGTTCATCAAAAAATATTATTTCTGGCTTTGTAATAATTGCTCTTGCTAAACCGACACGTTTTTTCATACCACCAGAAAGCTCACTTGGGTATTTTTCTTCAACACCTTCAAGTCCTACCAAACTTAATACACGCTTAACTTCTTCTTTAACCATATTTTTGCTAATCAATTTATGTTCAACTACTGGAAATGCTACATTTTCAAATACTGTCATTGAATCAAATAAAGCAGCTTCTTGAAAAAGAACGCCAAACTTCATCCTTACTTTGTTAAACTCTTTCAATTTCATCTTTAACAAGTCTTTATTTTTATATATTATTTCACCTGAATCTGGCTTTAGTGTTCCAATAATGCTTTTTATAAAAACACTTTTACCTTGACCGCTTTTGCCTAAAATTACTGTGATTTTGCCTTCTTGAATATTTAGGTTCAAATCATTAAGTACTATTTGTTTGCCAAAGGTTTTTTTTAAATTTTTAATCTCTATCATCTAAAATAAAAAAGCTGATAAAATATAATCAGCAATTAAAATTGTAACACTTGAAACTACAACTGCTTTTGTAGTAGACAATCCCACACCTTTTGCGCCTTTTGTTGCATTTAAACCCATATAGCAACCAATTGAAGAAATAAACCAACCAAATATTGCCGCTTTAATAAAACCATAAGTTAAATCGCTCAAATCAAGGTATTGTCTTATATTATCAATATATGCACTAGGATTTACTTTTAATATAAATACACCTACAATATAGCCTCCAACATTGCCAACAACATTTGATAGAGCAACAAGAAATGGTAACATTACAATAGTTGCTATAACGCGTGGTGTCACTATATAATTAATCGGATCGACTGCCATGACTTCCATTGCGTCTATTTGCTCCGTTATCTTCATTGTACCAATTTCCGCACTCATTGCAGATATATTTCTTGCAACAATCATCAAAGCTGTAAACACTGGAGAAAGCTCGCGCCCCAAAGACACTGCTACAGTATATCCTATCATGTTTTCAGCTCCAAATTTTTGAAAACCGTGGTAAATTTGCAAAGCTTCAACCATACCAATAAATAGCGATGTTAAAATTACAATAAAACTTGATGTAACACCAATTGTGTAAAATTGATCTACTGTTTGTTTTAATCTCAGTGAACCTTTAGCAATATTCAAAAGAGCATTTACAGATAATATAACAACACCACCTAATCCCTCTATAAAATCAACTATCAACGTTCCTAAAAATGTAAATACAAACATTTACAAATAAACCCTTTTAACCCTCAAACTCTTTCCAATATTTGTAAGAATTTCATAGTTTATTGTTGAAGAAAGTTGAGCTAAATTATCAGCATCAACTTTGTAATTTTCGCTTTCTCCTAAAATAATTACCTCATCTCCAACCTTTACATCAACATTGCTAATATCTATAGCAAACATATCCATGCAAATGGTGCCAACGCTTTTACATAATTTATTCTTTACAATAACGCTAAATTTATTAGATAAAGCTCTAAATAAGCCATCTGCGTAACCAAATGCAACAACAGCAATGTCCATATCACAATTAGCTATAAAAGTTGGACCATAACTAACACCTTCGCCTTTTTTTAAAGTATGTTTGCTTATAATAAAACTCTTTATGCTCATAGCAGGCTTTATATTAAGTGGATTGCTTTCTTGTTTTTTAGGATAATAACCATACAGAGCAATACCCGCCCTTACAGCATTAAAGTGCGAGCCTTTATTATTTAATATAGCGCCACTATTTGCTATGTGATAGTACCTTAAATTTATGTTATGCAATTTTATTTCTTCAATAATTTTGTTAAAAACATTAAGCTGTTCATTAGTTCTATCAAAATCAGATTCTGAGCTTGAGAAATGCGACATAATACCAGCAAGATCAATGTAATCTTTGTTTTTATTATATAGTTCTAAAATTTCATCTAAGTCAGAGTGTAAAAAACCAAGCCTATTCATTCCTGTATTGAATTTTATATGTATAGGAAACTTGTATTTTTTATTTCTTGCAACATCTATAATGTTTTTGAAAATAGAAAAATCTCCTACAACAGCAGTTAAATTGTAGTTATATAGATCTTCTATATCTTCAACTCTACTTAACACCAGTATATCCTTATCAACATGATTTTTCCTTAATTCTATAGCTTCTTGTGTGCAAGCTACTGCAAAATAACTTTTGACAAACTCTCTTAGTTTTAAAGCAACAGCTATGGCTCCATGACCATATGCATCTGCTTTTATTACAGGTATAACTTCTACATTGCTACCAACATAATTTTGTATATTTTGAAAATTTTCTACAATTGCCTTTAAGTAAATTTCTTGCCTTACTTCATGCATTTAGACATTACCTTATTCGGTTTCATTTTATCATAAAAAACGATTTTTTAAAAGAAAAAAAGAAGGGCGAAAAACACCCTTCTTGTGGTATTAATATGTGCGTTTTAAAATCTCTTTTTGAAGTGAAGCTATCGCTTTGGTTGGATTTAATTCTTTTGGACATGCATGGATACAATTTAGTATTGTATGACAACGCCATACACCATGAATATTGTTTACAGCATCCAATCTTTCATCACTTCCCTCATCCCTTGTATCCATAACAAAACGAGCAGCATTCAATAGTGCACTAGGACCTAAATAATCCCTATCTGCCCAGTAAGATGGGCATGAGCTAGAGCAACAACCACACAAGATACACTCATACAAACCATCAATTTTGGCTCTATCTTCAATACTTTGCAATCTTTCTATGCCAGGTGGGGGTGTTTTTTCAATCAAATATGGTTTAACTGCATAGTATTTGTTAAAAAAGTCAGTAAAATCGCATACTAAATCTTTTATTACAGGCAACCCCGGCAATGGTTTAATTGTTAATACATTGCTGTTATAATCGTCGATGTGTGCCATACAAGAAGTTGTATTCATACCGTTTATATTCATACCATCAGAACCGCACACACCCTCTCTACAGCTTCTTCTATAAGATAAAGAACCATCTATATGCCATTTGATTTGATTTAAGCCATCTAAAACCATCATACCTTTTTTTTCGATGGTAACTTCATAATCTTTAAAATAAGGAGCTTTATCTTTGGCAGGATCATACCTAAATATTTTAAATATTACTTTATCTCCAGCATTTAATGACATCTTGCCCCTCCTTTAATATACCCTTTTCTTTGGTGGGAATGTAGGCGCTGTAGCACCTTTCATTCTAACTGGTTTATAATCTAATTCTACTTTCCCATCTTTCCATCTAACAAGGGTATGTTTTAGCCAATTAACATCATCTCGCTCAGGATAATCATCCCTGAAATGTCCGCCACGGCTTTCCTGTCTCGCCAATGCTGCTTCCGTTTCTACTCTTGAAACATACAGCAACGACTCAAGCTCAAGCAATTCAATCAGTTCAGTGTTAAAATATGGACTTTTATCCGTCATGCCTACTTTTTTAAATTCTTCAAAATAATTGTCAATCTCTTTAACCTGTTCTTTTAAGTCTTTTTCAATTCTAAACACAGACATATTGTGTTGCATCGAATCCCTTAATCTTTCCCAAATATTATCCATCTTTATCTCGCCAGGTCCACCATCAAAATAAGCTTTGACCTGTTCAATGGTTTCTTTGCCATACTCATCGGCTATATTTTCAAGTGGCGGTAATGGAAATTCTGGTTGTTCTTCTAGTATATATTTCGCTGCATTTTGGCCTGCTTGTTTACCGTTTATAACTATATCAAGTAACGAGTTAGTTCCAAGCCTATTTGCACCGTGAACAGATTGACATGCACATTCACCAGCTGCATACAAGCCCGGAATGCGTACCTCTTTTTCGCCGTCCCAATTTACCACTTCGCCTTTAATATTGGTTGGTATACCGCCCATATGGTAGTGAGCAGTAGGTTGCACAGGAATTGGTTCTTTTGTAGAATCTACGCCAACAAATTTATATGCAAGCTCCCAAATACCAGGAAGCCTTGACATAATCAAATCTTTGCCTAAATGGTCTAGTTTTAGCAATATATGGTCTTTTTTAGGACCAACGCCTCTACCTTCCCTTACTTCTGTTGCCATAGCACGAGAAACAACGTCTCGGGACGCTAAATCCATAACCTTTGGCGCATATTTTGGCATAAAACGCTCACCAAGACCATTTAGTAAATATCCACCCTCGCCTCTAACACTTTCTGTAATTAGGTTTCCAACACCGTAGATGCCAGTTGGGTGAAATTGAATAAATTCTGGGTCTTCAATGGGTACGCCCGCTTTCAAACATAGTTTCCAACCATCTCCTGTATTTACATGTGCATTGGTACCAGTCCTGTAGTTTCTCGTGTTGCCGCCAGTTGCAAAAATGACAGCTTGGCCAAAAAACATTGTGAAACCACCATTTACCATATCCCATGCAAGAATTCCTATTGCTTTGCCAGTTTCTTTATCTCTAAATAATTCAGCTGCATAGTATTCTGTATAGTAGCTTACATATTGAACTATTTCTGGTCTAAGCGTGCGCTCAAATAACGCGTGCAGCAATGCATGTCCTGATCTATCAGCTATTGCACATGATCTTTGAACTGCAGCTTCGCCAAAATTTCTTGTGTGTCCACCAAATCTTCTTTGGTAAATAGTGCCATTTTCATTTCTAGAAAAAGGCACACCCCAATGTTCCAACTCATATATAGTCTCAGGTGCGTGTTTAATAAACTCTTCTATAGCATCTTGGTCACCTAAGTAATCAGAGCCTTTAACAGTATCATACATATGCCAAATCCAGTGGTCTTCTTCCATGTTTCCAAGTGCAGCTGCTATGCCACCCTGAGCAGACACAGTATGTGATCTTGTAGGATAAACTTCTGTTATAACAGCTGTTTTTAATTTAGCTAAACCTGTTTGCACAGCGGCAGCCAAACCTGCGCCGCCTGCACCAACTATAATAACATCAAAAACTTCAAGTTTTACATTAATATCAGCCACATCAGCCTCCTTTTAGCCCTTAAATGGTATAATTGTAAGTGCAGCTAACACCCAATACAATACGCCAACTACCCAAAAAAATCCTTTCCAAAAAACTCTCCAACCTGAATATACATAGTCTTCTATAACCATAAATATGCCATTTATACCATGATAAAGGGCAAATGTGACAAATGTCATATCAAACAACTTCCAGCCTAAATCAGACAGTCTTGCTGCAACTGCTGCATATCCAGCACCACCCACAGGCGCACTTATAAAATGTTGTATAAAAAAATGGCCTAAAAGTAATACTAACAATGCAATACCAGAGACTCGTTGCATTAGCCAGTTAAATTCGCCGGATTTACTACTGCCTTGATACCTATCAATATATCCTCTCATGTATTCCATATACTACCTCCTAGCCAGCCAAACCCATTAACATAGGTATAGCGCCTGCTACAAATACTAATGCAAAAATTACCCAAAAAACCCACACATTAGTCTTGTAATTACTGCGTTCAGCAAAACCTGCAAAATTAACAAGCACAACTCTTAAACCATTTACTGCATGGTATGCCGCAACAAGCCATAAACCCACTTCTAACAATTTAAAAACTGGGCTTTCCAATACACCCATAGCTTGAGAGTAACTCTGTGGATTTTGGAGGGTAGAAATTACCCATTCATGGGCAAAAAGGTACAAAATCAACAATAAACCAGTAATTCTGTGTAAAACCCAAGCCACAAAACCTTCGTGCCACTTATAAGATGCACTTGGTTGATACCAATTCATAGTGCTTCTCGGCTAATACTTTAGCCTCAAACCCCCTTTCTAAAAATTTGTAACAATATTAACTAAAATTTTATAAAATGTCAAATATTTCATAATTTATTAGACCATTCTTTTTTTGCCATTTCATAAAGATCATTGCCATAGGCATCGTAGCATACAAAAACTGGCATATCTTCTACCTCGAGTTTTCTAACAGCCTCAGGACCCAAATCATCATAAGCTATGACTTCTGCTTTTTTTATAGCACTGCCAACAACAGCTGCTGCACCACCTATGCTTGCAAAATACACTGCTTTATATTTTACACAAGCATCTTTTACCTCTTGACTCATCTTACCTTTACCAATCATGCCTTTTAAGCCTTTTTGAGCAATGAGTATTGGTGCAAACGGGTTCATACGATAACTTGTAGTAGGTCCTGCTGAGCCTATTGGATAGCCAGGTCTTGCTGGACTTGGTCCAACATAGTAAATAACTTGTCCTTTTGGGTCAAAAGGCAACTCTCCACCATTTTTTAGTGTTTCTATAATGCGCATGTGGGCAGCGTCTCTGCCAGTATACACTATGCCACTTAAATAAACTTTGTCACCCGCTTTAAGCTTCAATATTTCATCATCGCTTAAAGGTGTTTTTAATTTATATTCTGCCATAAATTAACTCCTCAAATTATTGTTTCTTTATGCCTATTGACATGGCACGCTGTATTTATAGCAAGTGGCAGCGTAGCTATATGGCATGGTTCCATTTCGATATGCACTCCAAGCGATGTTGTAATGCCACCAAGGCCAGCTGGGCCAATACCAGAATTATTTAGCTTTGTAAGTATCTCATTTTCCATTTCTGCCAATCTAGGATCTGGGTTTTTATCGCCCAAATGTCTTAGCGTTGCTTTTTTTGCTAGTATTGCGCTACGCTCAAAATCACCGCCAATACCAACACCGATGATAGTTGGAGGGCACGGGTTTGGACCAGCCTCAATTACCCAATCAACGACTGTCTTTATTATACCGTCTCTGCCATCTGCTGGCTTTAGCATCTGAACTTTACTCATGGATTCACTGCCACCACCTTTTGCATCAAAGAAAATCTTAACTTTGTCACCAGGCACTATAAATGTGTGAACTATCGCTGGCAAATTGTTACCTAAATTTTTTCTTGTGAGCGGATCACAACTAGATTTTCTCAAATATGCATCTTTATAAGCTCTTTCTACACCTTTATTTACTGATTCTATTAAATTTCCACCTATAAAATGCACATCTTGGCCTATTTCCATAAAAATCACAGCTAAACCTGTATCCTGGCACAAGGGGAAAACCCCTTGCGCTGATACTTCAACATTTTGCAAAATTGTCTCTAATACAGCTTTTCCTACAGGAGACTTCTCTTTTTCTAGAGATTCTTTTTCTTTTTGGTGTATATCTTGTGGTAATTTATAAGCAGCTTCAATTGCTAAATTATAAATGCTTTCTTCAATAGAAGATACATTTATTTCTCTAATATTAGACATAAGATCACCTTCTATTATAAAAGTTTTAATTCTTCCACTCTATTGCATAGCTCTTTTACGTGATCGGCAGAAACTTTTAATGCTTTTAATTCCTCGTCTGACAATTTTAATTCTATAATTTCTTCTATTCCAGTTGTCCCAAGCTTAACTGGCAAACCTACGAATAGGTCCTTTTCTAAGCCATATTTACCTTGTGTTTTGACTGCGCATGGTAAAACATCTTTTTTGTCTTTCACTATTGAGTCAATCATTTGAACTACAGCTGAGCTTGTAGCGTAAAATGCAGAGCCAGTCTTTAATAGTTTTACTATTTCACCACCTCCATTTCTTGTTCTGTCTACAAGTTTATCAATTTGCTCTTTTGTAAAAAACTGGCTAATAGGTACTCCTCTAATTGTAGAATAACTAACTAAAGGCACCATGTCATCGCCATGACCGCCTAGTGTCATAGCTTCAACGGATTTTACACTAACACCCGCTTCCCATGCAATAAATCTCTTAAATCTTGTAGAGTCTAAACAACCAGCTTGACCCAATACTTTATTATCTGCAAAACCACTTACTTTGCTTGCAGTATATACCATAGCATCTAGTGGGTTTGTAACTACTATTATAATAGCTTTTGGTGAGTATTTAGCTACTTGTTCTGTAACTTCCTTTACAATTTTAACATTAACACTCAGCAAGTCATCTCTTGACATACCAGGTTTTCTTGGCAGTCCAGATGTAATAACTACAATATCAGAATTTTCTGTGTCTTTGTAATCATTAGTACCAACAATCTCAGTATCGAAGCCTTCAATGGGGGACGCTTCCATCTCATCCAAAGCCTTTCCTTGAGGTAACCCTTCTACGATGTCTACCAATACCACTTCTCTTGCAAGCTCTTTTTCTGCAATTCTAACCGCTGTAGTTGCACCAACTTGGCCTGCACCAATAACACTAATTTTAGCATTTGCCAACATATAAAACCTCCTAAAATAAAATTAAATCTGTCTAAACTATATTCAATTTAATTTTTTTTGTCAATCAATTTTTCATAAATGTCACCAATGTACTGCTTTAAAAAAAACATTAATTTTAAAATATTTGCTCCCCAATATCCACTTCTTTATCAAGACATAAAAGACAGACATCACCTTCACTATCTCTGACACCAAGAATTAGCACTTCTGATAAAAAATCCGCAATTTGCTTTGGTGCAAAGTTTACAATGCCTATAACTAATTTACCCACCAAATCTTCTTTTGAGTATTTAGCAACTATTTGAGCACTTGAACGTTTTATGCCAATTTCACTACCAAAATCAATTAATAGTTTGTAAGCTTTTTTTCGTGCTTTTGGAAAGTCTTCAACGGATAAAATCTTACCCACTCTCATATCTACTTTTTCAAAATCATCATAGGATATTGTTTGTTTCATTTGCTCTCCTTTCTATATATTGAACATTATATTGAATTGTTTAATAAATTCAAGCTAAAAAAACTAACTAAAATTCCCTTGACATTAATCAATACTTTTTAATATAATCAAAGTTAGTAACTTAAGGAGGCTATTATGTCAGATGAATCATGGTCAAAAACCTATGAGCAACTATTATCACAAAACAACATTAAAGCATCCTATGCTTCTTATTTCAATGACGATTACAAACTAAACATTGCGCCATCTGAAGCATTAATTGACACACAAGCGCTTTTAGATGTTATAAGCAAGCAAAAAAAACAGGCAAGGTTTTTTAAGCAAGGCGAAGAAGTGTACTTCAAGATTTATGCATTGTGCAAGATACCTTTATACGAAGTGCTGCCTATTTTAAAAAACTTAGGCCTAAATGCCCTATATGAGGATTTCTTCGAAATTAACATAGAAGACAAAAAGATTTTTATACAACGCTACAGCATAGAAAACAACTTTGACTTTGACATTGAGAAATACGCGCATATTGTAGAGAAAAACTTTATCGAAATTATAGAAAAAACTGTAGAAAACGATGAACTAAATATACTTACAACCAAAGCGTTGCTTGAGTATAGGCAAATAGACTTGCTAAGAACATTGCTCAATTACCTTATGCAGGTAGACTTTAGCATAAAAAGGGCATCAATACTAAACTCACTAATAAGGTATTCTCATATCTCAAAACTCTTTATTGAAGCATTCGGCCAAAAGTTTAACCCAAGCCTAGAGACTAGAAACACAAAAGACGTTTTTGAGCAAATCTCAAAAGAGCTAGACGCTATAGAAAACATACAGGACTACAAAATACTAAGCTCAATATTTAACATTATCGATTCAACAATCAGAACAAACTTTTACAAACAAAAACCATACCATTATATTTCAATAAAAATAGACTCTTCTAAAATATCAAAGATGCCCCTTCCAAGACCAATGTATGAAATATACGTTCATTCTTATATCATGGAAGGCTGCCATTTAAGAGGGGGCAAGGTTGCGCGAGGCGGCATTAGATGGAGTGATAGAAAAGATGATTTTAGACTAGAAATCTTAGAGCTCATGAAAACCCAAATGGTAAAAAATGCCGTAATCGTACCTGTTGGCTCAAAAGGTGGCTTTATTGTAAAGCAACAAAATGGCAATCTTCAAGAAAAAGCCATTGAAGCTTACAAAACACTCATAAGAGGCATGCTAGACATAACAGATAATTACTCAAACGCAAAAGAGCTAAGGCCAACAGACACAGTGTGCTACGACGACTTCGACCCTTATTTAGTCGTAGCAGCAGATAAAGGCACGGCAAAATTTTCTGACATTGCAAACGACATAGCTCAAAATGAGTACAATTTCTGGCTAAAAGACGCTTTTGCGTCAGGCGGTAAGTTTGGCTATGACCACAAAGAGCTAGGCATAACATCCAAAGGCGCTTTGGTGTGTGCAAGAAGGCACTTTAGAGAGCTAGGTATAAAGCTTGATGAAACACCAATTAGCGTAGCAGGCACTGGCGATATGAGCGGCGATGTATTTGGCAATGCCATGATTGAGCTAAAAAACATTCAGCTAAAGGCAGCTTTCAATGATAAAGAGATATTTGTTGACCCAAACCCAGATATCGAGGTTTCATATAAAGAAAGAAAAAGGTTGTTTGACAATGCACTAACGTGGAGCGCATACGATAAAAGCAAAATATCAAAAGGCGGCTTTGTATGCAGAAGGGACGAAAGGTCCATACCTTTGTCACATGAAGCTAGAGAATTTTTAAAGACAGACTTAGATAGGGTGTCTGCTGAAGAGCTTATAAAACTCATCTTAAAAGCAGACGTAGATTTGCTGTGGATGGGCGGTATAGGCACTTATGTAAAAGCAAGCGATGAAACAAACGAAGATGCGCAAGACAAAACAAACGACAATGTAAGGATAGACGCCAACCAGATAAAGGCAAAAGTTGTAGGCGAGGGGGCAAATCTAGGCTTTACGCAAAAAGCGCGCATTGAGTACGCCCTTTTGGGTGGCAAAATAAATACAGATTCGCTGGACAACTCAGCAGGCGTTGACCTATCAGACCAAGAGGTAAACCTCAAGATACTCTTAAATGACTTAATGGACTCAAAAGTAATACAAAACTTAGATGAGAGAAATTCTATATTGAAAAAACTAACGCCAGAAGTAATACAGCGCGTATTAGATCACAACTACATGCAAAGCCTTGCTGTGTCGTTGGATGAGATGCGCTCTATTAACGAGCCAGAGGTATTTTACGAGCTTGTTGAGTTTTTCAAAGAAAAAGGCCTCTTTATCGAATCTGAGTACTATTTCCCAGACAAAAAGACGCTTGCAGCGCGAATTGATGCCGGCATTGGGTACACTAAACCAGAGCTTTCCATAATGCTATCGCTTTTAAAGATATACATCTATACAAATCTTTTAAAAGAAAAAAACTTTGACAAGCATTTAATAGACAAGTATGCGCTGCTTTATTTTCCGCCTTCTACAAGGCAAGAGTACAAACAGCATATAGAAAAACATTTGTTAAAAAAAGAGATTGGCTCAACCTACATTACAAACTTGATAGTAAATAGCAATGGCGTAGGCTCTTTAATCAAGATAAACATGCTAACAGGCCAGCCCTTTACATCTATTGTAAAAACGCTGATTTTTATATACGACCTATTGGATGTGCAAAACATCAGAAACGAAATTTTCTCCTATGAAGACAAAGTGAATCAATCCACTATTTACAAAACCATCATAGACATGTTTTATGCGGTGGAGCGTTTTGCCATTAACCAAATATACCTCTTTGGAGACTCTATTATTGAATATGTATACAAACAAGAAATGTTAAGCTACTTGGAGTATTACAAAGAAAATGCTGTAAAAGAAGGCATATTCAAAGAAAGGTTCCAGATAAAAACAAAAGAACTATCAAGCTTTTTTGATACCAAGCTATCACAACACATTGCGACACTGTACTTTATTGATGACTTTATACTAGCCTATTACGTTACAAGAAAAACGGATAAAAACTTCATTAAAGCTGCAGAAACAATGGAAAAGCTCAATGCAGCATTTGGCATACAAAAGACAATAGACTACATAAACTCCATAAGAATAACAAATGAATGGGATAGGTTTGCTCAATTTTCAATGGTAAAAAAATACATACTATTTTTAGTAAAGCTTGCAATGAAAGTGCTTACTGATTTAGATGGCGATGTCGATGCGTTTATTGCTTCAAGAAAGAAAATGTATGATTCCTATATGCAAGAGCTAAATAC
>JAVRLY010000031.1:0-15070 GCA_031960885.1 Desulfurella sp.
AATTTAGCAAATTCATCATATCTTTTGGTAGTTTAGAGTAAAATTTTAAAAATTTGCCGCTGTATGGGTGGTAAAATCCTAAGTAGAATGCATGCAATGCTTGTCTTGATATGCGCTTGGATTTATTGTTTGAATATACACTGTCTCCAATTAAAGGATGATTTAAATACTGCATATGAACACGAATTTGATGTGTTCTGCCTGTTTTTAACTCAAACCTTACTATATCCATATCTTCTAAACGCATAATCACTTTGTAGTTTGTAATTGCTTGCTTTCCTTGTGTTACGCTGAATTGCTTACGATAAATAGGGTGTCTACCAATCTGTGTGTTTATTGTACCAGCATAATCTTTTAAATGTCCTTCGCAAATACCTATGTAATAGCGTTTACACACATGAGATGCGAATTGCTTTGCAAGTTCAAAGTGTGTATTGTTGTCTTTAACTAATACTATAACGCCACTTGTGTCTTTATCTATGCGATGAACCACTCCAGGCCTTAGAGGGGCACCAACATCGGATAGCTTGACGCCTCTAAACAAAAGCGCGCCAACAACGCTATATTCTTCATTTGCAGCACCTGGATGCACTACAATACCTGCTGGTTTATCAACAACAACTAGAAAATTATCTTCATAGATTATCCTGATATTGTAGTCTGAAATTTTAAGGTTTGGTTTCTCAAATTCAATAGATTCAAAAACGATTCGTTCATTGCCTTTTAATTTATAATTTTTGTTTGCAATCTTATCATTTACACTTACCTTACCTTTTTCAATCCACTTCTGGATTTGATTTCTTGGTATTTCAAGAATCCCTGCAAGGTACGAATCTATACGCTTTTTTGCATCAAAGTTAATAAGTTGAATTTGTGGCATTTACGGAATTTATCGTTGAATTTGTAGAATTTGTTGAATTTGTTGAATTTTGGTTAAGGTATAAAGCTTGTGCCCAAGCAGGTAAATTTGGAGGGGCTTGCCAATTTTCTACAGGTTTGCCAGCTAGTGCATTTTGCATAAAATTTAACCATATAGGTAAAGCCATAGTGGCGCCGACAGCTGTAGGACCGCACGAACGGTAATCGTCATATCCAACCCAAACACCGGTTACTAATTGTGGTGTAAAGCCGATAAACCAGTTATCTCGTGACTCATTTGTGGTACCAGTTTTACCAGCAGCGGGTCTCCCAAGCGCTAAGGCTGCAACGCCAGTACCTTCCTTTATGACATCTTCCATCATTTTTACAAGCACATAACCAGTGTCTTGAGGAAAAACCTTATCTAATTCAGGTTTGTCTTCATACACAACATTGCCGTCTTTATCAGTAATTTTGTTTACAAATATGAGTTTCGGCAAATAACCCATATTATCAAAAGCACAATATGCCCTAGTAAGCTGAGCCAAAGTGGTAGAAAATGAGCCCAAAGCTATAGTTAAATTATCTGGTATGTGTTCGCTTATACCTAATTTTCTAGCATTTTTTATAGCATTTTCTACACCAACTTTTGAAAGTAAATTAATCGTTGCAACGTTTACAGAATTTGCTAAAGCATACTGCAGTGTAACTTGTCCATGAAATGTATGCGAGTAGTTTTCAGGCTTCCATATTTTGTTACCTGTCTTAAATTCTATAGGCTCATCTGCTATTGTATCTGTTGGTTTCCAACCTTGTTCTAACGCTGTTAAATAAACAACTGGTTTAAAAGCGCTACCTGGTTGCCTTTGCGCTTGTGTTGCTCTATTGTACTGACTGATTTGGTAATCAAAACCGCCAACCAAGGCTTTAACATAGCCGTTTCTGGGGTCTATAGAAATGAGTGCTGATTCAAGACCTTTGTATTGCCCACCAGATAACCTTAAAATACCGTTTCGTACAGCATCATACGCATAGCGTTGCATATTCATATCAAGCGTGGTGTAAACTTTAAGCCCACCTTTATATACTACATCTTCTCCGTACTTATTTAAAAGCCATAATCTAATATATTCAATAAAGTATGCTGCTTTTGGGTTGTAACCATACTTTGTCATATCGCTTTGAGGAGCCAAAATAATTTTTGTTTTTACTGCATCTAAATACTGTTGTTTTGTTATAAAGTGATTTTCAAGCATGTTATTTAATACATACAAAGTGCGTTTTGCTGCTAACTCTGGATGGTAATATGGATTGTAAGCATTTGGAGCTTGCACAAGACCTGCTAACATGGCAGCTTCTGGTATTGTTAAATCGCTAGCATGTTTATCAAAATAAATTTCACTTGCAGATTCAAGACCGTATGCACCATTTCCGAAATATACAGTATTTAAATAAAGCGTTAGAATTTCATTTTTAGTTAAATGATTTGCAATTTTGTAGGCTAAAACCGCTTCTTTTAATTTTCTGTAAAGTGTTTTTGATGGTGTTAAATAAAGGTTTTTCACAAGTTGTTGTGTAAGGGTGCTTCCACCTTGTACAATGCGACCATGTATTAAATCTTCAAATAAAGCTCTAGCAATTGCACGATAGCTTATAGGTCCGTGTTCATAAAAACGGGCGTCTTCGGCAGCTAATATAGCTTTTTTCATATTATTTGATATTTGGTCAAAACTTACTACTTCTCTGCGTTGTGCTCCAAAAATTGCTATTTTTTTACCAGCAGAATCATAAACGGTTGTTGGCACAGGGAAAAAACTACCGCTCATTAGCGTTTGAAAATCTTTGTTTGTATCTATATATAAAGACACAACAAAAGAAGCAAATCCGATAACAACCAAAAATAAAGCTAAAAACACAATAAGCAATATTTTTTTCATTTTTTAATCACCACATCAAAAGACAACAAGCCTATATTAGAATTAACTTGTTTTGTCAAATCCTGCATTCCTGATAAATTTTTATTCATAATTTGAATAACTAGTTTTGCGAATAATGGGTTTGTATAATTATTTTTAGAATTTTTACTAAGTAATAAAGATTTTGTTAAATAGTTATCTGCTTGATTCTTATATCCAAGCAATAGATAGCACAAAGCCATTTTGTAATAATCGCTCGCATTGTAATCGTTTAAATTACTAAAAGACTTTATTGCTTTCTCTGGCTTGTTTTCATTTAAATATAGATCTGCAAGTAATCTATTTAGATTAGGGTTAAACTTACTCAGTACTTCAACAATATCTACCATACCACCATCGCCCACATTTAAATGCAATATATCATTTAAATAATTTTTTTCAAGCTTTAAATAATCGAAATCGTTATTTGATATTGCTTGTAGTAAAACAAAATCTTTCACATTTATATTTTTTGGTTCTTTGAGATTTCCGTGCAAACTATCAGCATAAGCGCTGTATGATAAAATGCTTTTTGGTTTATTGATAACATGTGATTGTTTTAATAAAAACTGACTCAAGTAATTTTGAGCTTTAGAATTCAAGCCTTCAATATAATTTATTAATGCCATATTCAAATATGGAAGAGAAAAATTAGGATATCTGTTAATTAAAATAGAAAACATCTGTTTTGATTTCTCAAAATTATAATTCTTTTCATATAACAAGGCTAAATTATAATACAATATGGGATTTGATGGATTATTTTCATAAGCTTTCTGATAATATATGAGAGATTGGGTCAAATTGTTTTCTTGATAATAAGCATAAGCCTTGTTCGCAAAATTTAAGCTCGTACTTGAACTAATTGCGCTTAGATAAGATTCTTTTGCCTGATTTAACAAACCAAAACTTAAATAAATATTTCCAAATTCAACATTTGATGAAGGATTTATATTGTATTGTATAGGTTCGATTAATTGCATAATAATCAAAGACTGCAAAGCATGAGAAATGTCATATTCTCTAAAATTTATTTGATTTAAAATCTCTTTTTTATTTATTATTGGTATAACAAAAAAATTATTCATTACATCGCTGGAATTTAAGTTAGATATTAGGTTGTATGCTGTTTGCATCTGGTTATCTTTTACGGCAATTAAATAAGCAAAATAAGTCAATTGATTATCTTGTTTTTTGTTAAGACTGCTAATTGCAAAATTTAAAGCACTTTCTAAATTGTTTCTTGCAAATTCTAAAAAAGCCATATTGCGTTTAGAACTAGCGCTGAAGCTATCAGTTCTCGAAAAATAGTCTAATGCTTTTGTATAATTTTTATCATTTGCATAAATAAATCCAAGCATTTCGTATAATAATTTATCTTTATAACCTTTCTTAAGCATTTGGTTTATTTGGTTAAGTGTAGATTGAGTATCTTTTTGCGTTATAAAATTATAATAAATGTTCATAATATCTAATTCATGACTTTGTAATTTTGCATTCCGCAGTGTTGTGAGTAAATTTTTCGCTTCATCAAAATCATTGTTTTGCATATAATAACTAAAAAGATACATATAAGAGTCGATATATTCGTCGGGTTTATCTAAAGTTGAATTTAGATAATTATTGGCTTTTTCAATATAATCTTGAGCCATTTGTTGGTCATTTTGCATTTGGTAAATTTTTGCTATATTTAAATATGCTAAAAATAAATAATTTTTTGATTTCTTAAATTCTTCTATGGCATTTTTTAAATTGCCCTTATTTTCCAAATTAAGTCCTTCAATAAAATGCAAATCAAGATTAGATTTTGTTTTTATGGCTTTGGGCGGTATTTTTGATACATTTTTTTTAGATGTATGAGGTTTATTAGAAAAAAAAATGAACACCAAAACAGCAGCAATTAACAAAATAGCAACTAAAACAACACCAAGAAAAAGCTTTTTATGGCTTTTTCTTGGTAATTCTACCTGTTTTTCTCCAAGAGGTTCTTTTTTATCTTCGATTTTTTCTTGTGGCTTTGGTTCCTCTTCTATAATTATTATTTTATCTTTATCATCAGCCATCAAAAGCTATTTTAGCTTTAAAACAAAGTTTTTTATAGATTCTATACCTTCTTGTATAACCTGCATACTTGTGGCAAATGATAATCTTACATAGTTATCATCCCCAAACCCAATTCCTGGCACAACAGCTACCTTTGCCTCGTCCAAAAGAATGCTTGCAAAATCCATAGAATTGTTAATTGTTTTGCCATTTATGCTTTTGCCATAAAGATTACTAATGTTTGGGAAAACATAAAATGCACCTTTTGGGTTAAAGCATGTAATCCCTTCTATAGAATTTAGTGCATTTACAATGTATTTTCTTCTTTTTTCAAACTCTTTTCTCATTATTTCAACACTATCTTGTGGGCCAGTTAGCGCTTCAAGTGCAGCCATTTGAGCTATAGAAGTAGGGTTTGATGTACTTTGACTTTGCAACTTTATCATATTTTCCGTCAGTTCTTTGTCTCCACACGAATATCCAATACGCCAGCCTGTCATAGAGTATGTTTTGCTAACGCCATTTATTACAATAGTCTTTGCTTTTATTTCTTTAGAAAGACTTGCGATGCTAGTTGGTTTGTAATCATCATATACAATAGACTCATACATCTCGTCAGCTATAACCCAAAAATCATTTTTTAGGGCCAGTTCAGCTAAAAATTCTAAATCTTTTGTTTCAAAAACACCGCCTGTGGGGTTTGATGGGTTATTTAATATAATTGCCTTAGTTTTTGGTGTAATGGCCTTTAAAAGTTGTTCTTGCGTAGGCACAAATCCTGTCTTGTCAGTGGTTTTTATCACTACCGGAATGGCGTTTGCATATTTTACAATTGCTTCATATGTAACCCAATAAGGGCTCAAAATAATTACTTCATCACCTTCTTCAAATAGCACTTGTGATAAATTGAATAAATTCTGTTTGCCGCCTACTGATACGCATATTTCATTTCTTTTATATTCTACACCATTAACTTTCTTTTCTTTTTCAATAATTGCATCTTTTAATTCATTTGTGCCACCAGCTGCTGTATATTTTGTAAAGCCATCTCGAATGGCTTTAATTGCAGCTTCTTTAATATTATCTGGCGTATCAAAATCGGGTTCACCAGCTCCAAACGATAAAATTTTGATTCCAGCTGCGTTCATTTCTTTGGCCTTTGCCGTAATGGCAATAGTGATAGATTCCTCAATTCTTCCGATACGCTGAGCTAATTTTTTCTTCATTTGTCCTCCTTAAATTTTTTTTTCATATGATCAATAACTATTGGTGACACAAATGCACTTACATCCCCCCCATTAACAAATACATCTTTTACTATAGTAGAGCTCAAAAAAGAGTATTTAATATAAGGCATAAAATATATTATTTCTATATCTGGAGCTAGCGATCTATTCATAAAAGCCATTTCCATTTCATATTCAAAATCAGATACCGCTCTAAGACCTCTTACGATTACCTGTGCGCCTTTTGATTTGGCAAAATTTACAAGCAAACCATCAACTTTCTCAACTTCTATAGATGATACATTTAGTGTATCAATAACTTTTTTCGTGAGCTCAAATCTTTCATCAAAATTAAAAAAAGATTTTTTAGCTGTGTTTCGTGCAACACCTACTATAACTTTGTGAAATATTTTTGATGCTCTTTTAATGATATCTATATGACCATTTGTTATTGGATCAAAACTACCTGGCACAATAGCTACAACGCAACACTTATCCATACTACCTCAAATAATTCAATATAGTATTACCAAATTTTTTTATTTTAAAAACCCTTTCATGCCCAATCATCTTGCCACTTTCAACGCAAACTATAGCATCTTTTTTTAGTTTTTTCAATAAAAAAACCAAGAGTTGATTTAATTCCATAGCATAAGGTGCATCAATATATACAATATCAGCATGATCTATTATATCTAAATTCAAAAAATTAAATACATCCATACGATAAATTTCAAACTTTTCCGCTTCAATACCTAAATTTTGTAAATTCTTTTTAATAAAATCATCTTGTAGATCAACAAAAAAAACTTTCTTAGCGCCTCTTGATATCGCTTCAATGCCAACAAAACCATTACCGGCAAACAAATCAATAAATATTGCAGATTCCACTATAGGAGATATGGTATCAAAAAACGATTTTTTTACTACCTGTTTTGTTGGTCTTATTTTTTTATCTTTTTTAAACTCCAATACTCTGCTTTTGTATTTACCCGCTATTACTCTCATAGCAAAACCTTAGAATATCATTTTCATTAACATTGTCAATATTATCGATATAAACAATTTCTCCCGGATGAGCCACTTGTTTTTTAGAAAAATCACTTGCATATATAGTATTAATATTTACCTCTATATTTTCTTTTGCCGTTACAAATTCAAAAGTGCCTGGCGTTAACTTATTTTTTACTAAAAGTTTTAACTTATCTGCTACTTTTTCAATAACAATAGCCAAATATGTACAAGTCTGAATATAAGCACTACTTTTTATATATTGTTTGGGTTTGTTTAAATAAAAGCCTAAACTATACGGTCTGTGACTTACAGTTTTTAGTTGATTGTACAAAATACTTATATGTTTTTTTAATGTACCATTAAGATATTTATCAATTGCTTGTCTGTAAGATTTTGTAGTTATTGCAACATAGTAATCGCTTTTGTTTCTACCTTCAATTTTAATGGATTTAACACCTAAGTCGATTATTTTGTCTAAAATTGGCAATGCACACAAATCGTATGAATTAAATATATATGAACCATTGTGGTGTTCTTCTAAATACAAAGGGGTATTTTTACGTGTATCTTCATAAATTGTATATTTCCATCTGCAACTTTGTGCACAATCTCCTTTATTTGCGCTGCGTTGTGTTAGATAAGAGCTGAGAAAACATCTACCAGAATAAGCCATACACATAGCTCCATGAACAAAAACCTCTACATCGAGATCGGTGTTTTTAACAAAAATTTTTAAATCATCAAGCGTGAGTTCGCGCGCTGCTATAATGCGTTCTACATTAAATCGTTTCAAAAAATTTGCAGCAAAAGAATTCGTTATATTTGCCTGTGTACTGATATGAATGGGTATATTCAACTCTTGTAAAATGCTTAAAACTCCTAGATCGCTAACTATAATCGCATCTGGCGGATTGTTTTTTAAAAAAGTTAAAAAGTCTTTTAAATTACCAAAATCTTCGTCAAATAAATAAGAGTTTATCGTTAAATAAATTTTTTTGTGTGCATTTTTAGTATAGTATATAGCTTCTTTTAATTCTTTTAAAGTAAAATTACCAGCATTTGAGCGTAAACCAAACTTTTCAAAACTGCAGTATACTGCATCTGCGCCAAAATGTATTGCAGTTTTTAATTTTTGAAAATTCCCTGCTGGTGCTAGAAGCTCTACCATTTTCTAAGCAACCCTCAGCATTACACTACCTGCTAGAATAAGCATAATACCTATAATTTCAATTGAATTAATTTTTTCATGAAAAATTATTAAGTCAATAAAAGTAATTGCAACAATACCTACACCAGACCAAACAGCGTACATTACTGCAAGTTTTAGATATTTTGTTGCCATTGTAGCAAATACAAAACTAACTGCATAACAAACAAATAGCATTAAAGATGGAAACAATTTAGTCAGGCCGTTTGATAAACGCATGGATGTTGTACCGCCAACTTCGAATAAGATCGCAAACACTAAATACAACCATCCCATCTATCTTATTATACACCAAATACATTGCTTATCAAGCAAAAACCGATTTTTCAAGACTCTGGATAAAAAGATTTAGATCTTGTTAAAAAACAAGACCTAAATGTGAGTATTAATTCATTTTTTTAATACATCTTTATTCCAGATTTCACTCATTTTTTGCAAATATCTAATAACCACTTCCAGCTCTTCAATACTATTATTCAAGTTTGCTTTCAGTGTTTGCAAAAGAAGAAAATCGTAAATAGATTCAAGAAATTTGCCAGCTTCTGGATAATTTTTTACATCAAGCACATTTCTTAAGGCTATCAAGATTGCATTAAGTCGCTCAAGCGCATAAACTTTATCAAGTATGCTTTTGTTTTCTATTGCTTCTTTAGCTTTTACAGCAAAGCTTAGAGCTCCATCATACATTATGGCAATAATATTTAACCTATCATCAGTAGTATTTGCAAGTGTATTTTTATAAGCTTTGTATGCACCAGTTGCTATCATTTTACCTCCTTATTAAAAATTATTCCTATTGATTGCGACAGACTTGCTTCTAATTTAACCAATTCTTCTGGTGGTATTTGTCTTATAACTTGGCCTGTTTTGGTATCTACTACTTTTACTATCAAGGCTTTAGCGTCTTCAGAATAACTAAATTTAACACTATCATTAAGTGTACTAATCGAATCGTTAAGTTTTTGCACAAGGCTTTTCACACCGTTTTTATTAATATTATTGGTATTAGTAGAGCTTTTATTATTTTGTGAGTTTTGAACGGGTGGCGTGTTTACTGTCAAAGCAGAAGAATCATTGACGTTTACCTGATTTAGGTCTACCTTTAGTTGAGTTTTACTATCTTTAACAGCTAAATTTGAATTAACTAAATTTGATACATCCATTTTATGCCTCCTTGTTTAGCAATTAACCACCGCTAGAACCTGTACCGTTTAAGCTGTTAAACATGGTTGTCAAATACTGACTCTGCGATTGCATTTGATTCATTATAGTGTTAAGCTGAGAGAATTGGACAACTAGGTTATTTTGATAAGTTTGTAAATTTTGTTGCATGGTATTAATTTGTGATTGAAGTGAATTAAGCTGATTTTGAATTTGATTTTGAGCTGTTGTTAAAGTGCCACCATTTGTTGCTGTTGCTTGATTTACTGTATTGTTTATTAAATTCATAATACCGTTATTTGATGAATTATTTAAAATATTTTTTACAGAATTAAAGTCACTAGCAACAGCTTGTTGAAATGTTAGGCTATTAAATTGCAAATTACCATTTTGATCAAACGATAAACCTATACTCATAGCAGAATTAAGTGTTTGATTAGAACTTTGATTAAATGTATTGAAAAAAACATTACGCAAGCTTGACATAATAGATTGAATTGCCGTCGAGCCAAAAAAAGCACCTGCAATATTTGTGGAGCTATTGTATGTGTTGTTTTGATTGACATACTGAGATAGGTTGTTGTAATTATTAACAAATGTTTGCATATCTTGCGTTAATTGTGTTGTGTTGTAATTTAACGAAATAGTCGTAGAACCTGTGCCTTGAAGTTGTATATCAAGTCCATTTATATAATTTTTTAAATCATTTGACGATGATGTAATATTAATGCCATCTAATGTAGCTGTAGCATTCTGTGAAGCTTGGTTTGGCGAGCTTCCAAAGACTGCTAGGGTATTATTAGTATTGATTGTAAGATTATTTGCTGTGCCAGTAGGCGTATTTAAAACCAAGTTATATGTAGAGCCATTGTATATAATGCTTGCGCTTAGCCCTGAATTGGTTGCATTAATAGCATTGGCTAAACTCTGTAAAGTGGTTGATGTGTTTACATTTACTGAGTATGTTTGAGCGCCTACTGAAAAGCTAAATACGCCGTTTGACGTAGCAGCCTGATTGTTTGGACTAGCAAAACCGTTTTGAGATATCCAAACTTGACCTTGCGCTAATTGAGTTACGCTTAGCGTGTGTGTTCCACTAGCCGCAGTAGCGTTATTAATATTGCTTACAGTCGCAACGGAAGTATTGCTAGATACTGGGTTTTGTTGTGTAAGGTCACTTATGACAGCATTCGCACTCGTTTGCAATTGTGTAAGTTGGCTTTGGAAGTTAGAAAATGTTTGTAAATATGCTTGCTGTTGTGTTTGTTGAGCTTGAAGTGTCACAATTGGTTGGCTTTGGGCAGTAACTAGCTGTTGCAGCATGCTTTGTAAATTAAGATTGCTTGTATTTCCAAGACCTAATATAAAATTGGAACCTACTTGCGAGCTCATTTGACACCTCCATTTATTATAATCGGATGATTTTTATAAAAGTTTATTAATTTTTTTATTTTTTAAACTGTAAACATAAGAAAGAATTTTGGCAACTGCTTCATATAATTCAATAGGGATTTCTTTATCAATTTGTGCTTGTTTATATAGACTTTGCGCAATAGGTGGGTTCTCAACAATTATAATATCATTTTTTAATGCGATTGTTTTTATTCTTAGAGCGACTTCATTTAAACCTTTGGCAACCACTTTAGGTGCATTCATTTTTGCCTGATCATATTTTAAAGCTACTGCTATGTGGGTAGGGTTTGTAATAACAACATCTGCCGTTTTGACATTTTCCATCATGCGCCTGCGGGCTAACTCCATCTGCATTTTTCTTATTTTTGCCTTTATTTTGGGATCACCTTCCATTTGTTTGAATTCTTCTTTTACCTCTTCTTTGCTCATCATAATAGAACGTTCAAAAATGAATTTTTGATATATATAGTCTAAAATAGCTAAAAAAATCATAAATAATACAAGATAAAGTGTGATGTTAAACATATTTTTAGCAAGTGCTACAGTAAAAACATTTATAGGCTGATCAGTTAAATTTAGCCATTTTGTGTAATTTGTTTTAATAAAAAGATACATTATAAAAAACATCACAATTATTTTTAGGATTGACTTTAAAAGTTCACCAAGTGCTCTTAGGGAAAAAAGATTTTTAATGCCATTTATTGGATTTAATTTTTCTAAATCAAAACTGAGTTTATCAAAACTAACCATTATGCCAGTTTGTACAACATTCACAAGCAATGCAAAAACAATCAACATAACAAAAAAAATACCTGTATACATAAAAAATATTTTCATAATATCTAAATACAAACTACCTACGTTGTTCAAATCTATATGGTATGGCAAACTTGCAAAGTAGTTAAACGAATAATCGGTTGTATCTTTAAAGCTTTTAGCATCAAAATAAAAGAATATTAGCGCTGCAAATAGCAAAACAGCAGTGTTTAGCTCAATTGACTTTGCAAACTGACCTTTTTTTCGTGCTTCTTCACGACGCTTGGGCGTCGCTTTCTCAGTTTTTTCACCTGGCATTTATTTCAACCTAAATACTTGGTTGTAATATGATGGAAGTTGGTAATAGTACTTTATCATTACATTTGCTGCAAAATTAAATGTGACGCCAAGCAGAAATAAAGCAATTGTTATTGTAATGGGAAAAGAAGCAATAAGCACATTCATTTGTGGCATAGTTCTAGATATAACGCCAAACACGATATTTGTCACAATTAAAGCCAAAACTACAGGCGCAAGTATTTGTACAGAAATAGAAAACATCACAAGTACAAGATAAACTATAAACCCAATCAAACCCTTATTTACTACAAATGAGCCAATGGGTATAAGTTGAAAACTCTCCACTAAAGAGCGTATAACAAAATAATGTCCATCTATTGCAAGGAAAACTAAAATTGCAAATAAACTTTCAAATTCTGTGATGATAGAGATTTGTGTATTTGATTGAGGGCTTAGGACATTTGCAATACTAAAGCCCATCATAAAAGAAACAAGTCCTGCAGCTATTTCTATACCAGCCCATACAAATTGTATACAAAACGCTAAACTTGCGCCAAGCAAAATTTCCCTCACAACCACCACAATAAGTTCAACCATGTTTGTTATGTTTACATTTACATAATCTTTAACCAAAGGGTAGAGCACAAAAGCAAAAGTGATGCTTAATAATATTTTAACCATTACAGGAATGGATTTATAGCTAAAAATTGGTGCAAGCAATAGTATGGAAGCTACACGCACAAAGACTAAAAAAAAGATTTCTAAATCAGCAAAAGGCACATTTAGCAGTGCAAGATGTTCATTCATCTTATGTAATTAGGAATATTTTGATATAGTTCAATTGTATAATTTGTTAGTAATTTTGCCATCCAAGGAGCTAAAAATAACAAAGTTAAAGCAACAGCAATAATTTTTGGTATAAATGTGAGTGTCATTTCTTGAATTTGTGTTATAGCCTGGAAAATACTTACAAGCAAACCCGCTATTAAGCTTACAACCAATATTGGCAATGAAAGCATTAAAGCTATTTGCATGGCACTTCTGCCAATGCCAACGACTGTAGCTACATCCATAAATCACCTCTAATGGAAACTTTTTACAAGCGATAGAACAACTAAATTCCAACCATCTGCCAAAACAAACAACAACAATTTAAATGGCAAAGATATCATAATTGGTGGCAACATCATCATTCCCATGCTCATAAGCACACTAGATACAACAAGATCTATAATAACAAATGGTATATAAAGCAAAAAACCTATTTCAAAAGCTGTTTTTAATTCACTGATAATAAAAGCAGGCACAAGTATATTTAAACCCAACTCTTGGACATTTTTTGGGTTTGGTTTATTGGCAATGCGCAAAAAAAGCGCAATATCCTTTTGACGAGTTTGCTTTAGCATAAAGGCTTTAATAGGAGCTTGTGCTGCGTCATAGGCTTGTTCTAAGCTTAACTTTCCTTCATTAAAAGGCTTGTAGGCATTATTATAGACTGCACTAATTGTTGGCGACATTATAAATATTGTCAAAAACAGCGCAATACCAAGCAGAATTTGATTTGGCGGCTCTTGCTGTAAACCCATTGCCTGTCTTAAAATAGAAAGCACAATTATTATGCGTGTAAATGATGTAAGCATGATTAAAAAAGAGGGTGCAATAGCTAAAGCGGTAAGTAGTATTAACAACTTTATTGCATTTGAAATATTTTGTGGCGTAGTAGCACCGTTTAGACTTATGCTTAATGAAGGACCAATTGGCGCCCCAAAAGCATTTAAACTTAAACCTATTAAAATGATAATAATTGTTAGGCTAAATATTCTTTTCATTTTCGCTTAATTGTACGATTAAGTTTATTTCACTTCCCACGCCAATTAAAAATTGCTTTTCATCAACCTCAATTATCATAAGGCTATGTTTATTATCTATATAAGTTTTATCTAATATTTTGATACGCCCACTTTTTTTAGTGTTGATTTGAAGCTTTTTTAATGCCCACACGCTTGCAAATAATAGCGCAACAACTATTATTACACTGCCTAATGCTTTTAAAGAATAGGCTAAATAATTAATTGAATCAGCATATGCGACAATAGGTTTAAATAATAATACCAATAACAAAAAAACAATATTAAATGGCCTCATTCTATGTTGTATTCCATGACTTCTTCTGGAGTTAAAATTTGAGATAACCTTATACTAAATTTTTCATCTACAATTATTATTTCACCTTTGGCAAAAATCTGATTTTCAATAAATACATCAATATACTCACCAGATAAACGGTCTAATTTTATAACGCTACCTTCGACCCAGTGTAAAATATCCCTTAGCTTTACTTTGGCTCTGCCTAGATCATAGTATGTTTCAACCGCCACATTGTAAAAAGGAACTAATTCTTCTTCTTTCATTGCACAATAAAATCAGTAAAGTAAATATCTTTTACAACATCTTCACCCAAAGCTTTGTTTATAGCTTTAATTAACTGTTTTCTTAATTCTTCTTTTCCAGAAAGCGTCAATAAATTGTCAGATGTTTTTGTTGATAATACTGTTATAATAGCGTTTTTGATAGCTGCATCCTCTAGTGTATCACCAGATGATTCGCCGCCACTTGATGGTTTTGCTTTGCCATTCATTACTAAAGCAAGTGAGATTTTTAAATATCTATCGCCGGAGGGATCTGCCAAATTAACTATTATATTGTTTAAGTTTTTTATGTGTATGTTTTTATCATTTATTACAGACTCAGATTGGATAGTCTGAGTGTTTTTTGAACTATTTGAAGAACCTTTTTTTAGAAATAAAAAGGCTCCTGCTGCTAGAGCAATCAATACAACTAAAACTATTATAATAAGCAATATAGATTTTTTACTTTTCTTTTTTTTCTCTTCTTTTTCTTCTTCTGCCATATTATCCCAATTGTATCAAAAAGTTTTATTTTGTAAAGCATTTATTAATTCAAATTTATCATCACCATTTTTATGTTTGTCATCTCATCAATGGCAAAGCGCACCCCTTCTCTGCCAATGCCAGATAGCTTGTTGCCACCGTATGGCATGTTATCAACCCTAAAAATAGATGTATCGTTTATCATTACACCGCCTACATCGATGTTTTCTATAGCGTAGTGTATTT
>JAVRLY010000032.1:0-14503 GCA_031960885.1 Desulfurella sp.
GTAGGCTTCAAATTGACGAACAACTGATGCAGGAATTGGTCGCAATGAAAAATACTATACACCCAAATGAAATCCTGCTTGTAGTAGATAGCATGATTGGTCAAGAAGCTGTAAATATTGCAAAAAAATTTGACGATGATGTAGGCATAAGTGGACTAATCTTTACCAAAATGGACGCTGATGCCAGAGGCGGGGCTCTGCTTTCTGTTAAATATATCGTGGACAAGCCCATAAAATTTATTGGGGTTGGTGAAAAAATATCTGACTTAGAACAGTTTTACCCAGATAGAATAGCTTCAAGAATATTGGGCATGGGCGATATATTAACTTTGATTGAACAGGCAAAAACTCAAATAGATGAGAAAGAACAAAAGCAATTAGAGCGCAAACTCAAAAAGAATCAATTTACACTTGATGATTTCTTAAACCAATTAAAAAAGATTCAAAAAATGGGTTCAATTACAAGTATTATAAAAATGATACCTGGATTAAATAAGATTAAACTTGCAAACAGTAACGAATTTGAATTTGAGTTGAAAAAAATTACAGCCATTATTCAATCAATGACAAAAAAGGAAAAAGATAACTATAAAATTATAGATGCAAGTAGAAAAAGGCGCATAGCAAAAGGTAGTGGCACTGATGTTCAAAGCGTGAATAAACTACTAAAACAGTTTGAAGAAATGAATAAAATGATGAAAGGTCTTGATAAAAACAAAGCTTTGCATATAATGAAAAATCTTGGTAGAATGTAAATGGAGGTTAAAACGTGGTAGTTGTGAGATTGACCCGACTTGGCAGAAAAAAAAGAGCTTTCTTTAGAATCGTGTGCATGGACTCAAGAAAAAAACGAGATAGCAGCGCATTGGATATTTTAGGTTACTACGATCCATTAAAATCTGAAAACACATTCAAGCTAGACTTAGAAAAATACAACGCTTGGATAGCAAAAGGTGCAAAACCTACGCCAGCGATTGAAAATTTAGTAAAAACACTAAAGAGGTGACACAATGAAAGAGCTAATTTCTTGCATCGCAAAACGACTAGTGGATAACCCTGACAAGGTTGATGTAAAACAAATTGATGGAGAAAAAACAACTGTTATTGAACTAAGAGTCGACCATTCGGATCTTGGTAAAGTAATTGGCAAACAGGGAAAAACAGCACGCGCTATGAGAACTCTATTGAATGCAGTATCTACAAAAATGGGCAAAAAGGCGGTTTTAGAAATTTTAGAATAACATAATAAAAATGAGGATTTACCTGTTGAGTATTTACCCTAATGTTTTTGAATCAGTATTTGATGATGGTATATTAAAAAAAGCAAAGAAAACACATGCTGCAGAGTTTGAATTTGTTAACATCAGAGATTTTACAACAGACAAGCACAAAACCGTAGATGATTGTGTATATGGTGGTGGCCCTGGCATGCTATTAAAGCCAGAGCCAATATTTAAAGCTATGGACTATGTAAAACTAAAAGATAAAGATGTGTTTACAGTCATATTAACGCCTGAAGGTACATTATTTACACAACAAAAGGCCAAAGAATACAGTAAAAAAGATTCTATCGCCTTTATTTGCGGCAGATACGAAGGGTTTGATGAAAGAGTGAAACTACTGGCTGACGAGAAAATATCAATAGGAAAATATATCATTAGCAGAGGAGAGCTAGCAGCAAGTGTTATAGTTGACGCTGTAGTAAGGCTATTGCCTAATGTATTGGGTAATGAAGATTCTCTGAAAGAAGAAAGCTACGAAGGTAATTTTATTGAATATCCTCAATACACAAGGCCAGCTGAATTTAGAGGTCTAAGAGTGCCAGAAGTTTTGCTCTCTGGTAATCATGCAATAATTGAAAAATGGCGCAAAGAAAATTCATTAAAGATACAAAAAGAGGTATGCGATGGATAAATTAAAATTGTTTGAAAATGAGTTGATAAAACAAAAAGAAGTACCCAGTCTTCGCTCAGGCGATACAGTAAATGTGCACATTAAAATAACAGAAGGTAAAAGGGAAAGAATCCAAATATTTAGCGGTGTCGTTATTTCACGAAGAGGCTCTGGTATAAACAAAACGTTTACTGTAAGAAAAGAATCTTATGGTGTGGGTGTTGAAAAAATTTTTCCACTTTATTCTCCAAGTATAGAAAAAATTGAAATTATATCGCGTGGTATAGTAAGAAGGGCAAAACTATACTACTTAAGAGAGCGAAGAGGTAAATCTGCAAGAATCAAAAAGAAAATTACTTAATCTACTTTTTGGTCAAAAATGTGAACAAATCGCCGCTAAATATCTGCAAAAAAGTGGGTATGTAATATTAGCGCGCAATTTCAAATATAGAGGCGGTGAAATTGATATAATTGCCAAAAAAGATTCGAGGTTGGTGTTTGTAGAAGTAAAAGGACGTTCAAGTATACTGTTTGCAAGGGCAAAAGAAGCCGTAAATTACAAAAAACAAAAACGCATAAAAGATGGTTCAAAACTTTTTATGTTTCAAAATAATATGGATGAAAATGAATTTGATATTAGGTTTGATGTAATAACAATAGAAAACAACTCAATAGAATGGATAAAAAATGCCTTTACCTAAAGGACAATATTTAGTAAAAGATTTTATAGATATTACAATAGAAGACTCAAGTCAAATATCTGAGCAATTGATTGTCGTTTACAAAGAAAAACAGAAAATTTTTAACTTCAAAGAACTAATTAATTTAATAGACGTAAAGGTCATGCTTGATATGCACTGCGTTGATGGCTGGAGTGTTCAAAATAATGAATTTGAAGGCGTAAGTCTATATAAAATAGCTGATATTTTGGGTGTTGATGAATTCAAATACATTGCACTGATATCAAGTGGAGGCTATAAAAGTTTTGTTTATAAAGATGATACAATAGATAGTTTTGTATGCTTAAAGCTCAACAGTGAAATTCTAACTAAACCAAGAGGTTTTCCAATGAGATTTATCGCTCCAAAACTTTATGCTTATAAATGGGTAAAATATCTCCATCAAATAACATTTACAAACATACAACCCTATGGCTATTGGGAAGATAGAGGCTACAATGATAGAGCTAGGGTTGATTTGCAAGAGCGATTTAACAACAAACAATAAGCTTTTAAAGCTTTATACCAAACTCTACTTTATTGACTTTTTGTGTTTTATAAATATAATTTAAGCGTGTGGGATTTATTTCTAGAATCATTTAAAAAAAAACTCGATATCGATGATATTGAAACAATATCTTTAATTGAATCAAACAGTTTTAATAGTGAACTAATATCACTCACAATACCCAGTGAAGAAGCAAGACAGCTTTTAAAATCAAAGTATCGCAAAGAATTTAAAGAAACTATTGAACAATTATTTGATAAGATACCAAAAATTGAATTTATTATTAAAAAAGAGCTCAAATCAAACCTAAACCCCAGATATCAATTCTCTAATTTTGTGGTAGGCCCAAACAATCAACTAACATACGCAGCTAGTTATGCAGTATCAGAATCACTCGGAAAAGCTTATAACCCACTGTTTATATATGGAGGCGTAGGTCTTGGTAAAACCCATATCTTGCATGCAATTGGGAATCACATAAAAGAAAAAAACCAAAAAACAAAAGTGTTATATATATCAAGCGAGGAATTTACAAATGAGCTCATTAATTCCATACAGTACAAAAAAATGACTCAATTTAGAAATAAATTCAGAGAACTTGATTGTCTACTTATAGATGACATTCAATTTATATCAAAAAAGGAACGTACAGAAGAAGAGTTTTTTCATACATTTAATGCTTTATATGAAAATCAAAAACAGATAGTTATGACATCTGATAAGCCTCCAAGTGAAATTAAAGAAATAGAAGAGAGGTTAAAATCCCGTTTTAACTGGGGCCTTATTGTTGATATTCAACCACCTGAATTAGAAACACGCATTGCTATAATCAAAAAAAAAGCTGAAAATTATAACTTATATTTATCAGATGACATCGTGGAATTTTTAGCTAAAAACTTTGAATCAAATGTTAGAGAAATAGAAGGCGTAATAGTTAAAATCAATGCATACTCATCACTATTTAAACAAACTATTAACATGGAATTTGTAGAAACTATTTTACAAGATGTAATAGAAAGAAAACAAAAAACGCTTAACGTAGAAAATATACAAGAAGTTGTGGCAAAATATTTCAATATAACAAAAGATACCATGCTATCTGGAAAAAGAGACAAACATGTAATATTACCAAGAGAAATTGCAATTTTTCTATCAAGAAAACTTACCCAACATTCACTTTCTGAAATAAAAATAAAATTCAATATGAAATCTCACGCTACAATAATCAATGCATGTTCAAAAATTGAAAAAGAAATAGAAAAATCCACACAAATCAAAGAAACTGTACAAAAAATAGAAAACAGCATAAAAAATGTCTAAAATTCTTTTAAAAAATGTCAAAAATTGCACTAAGTCTACAACAAACAAAATACAATACAAAAACTTTTCAACATTATCGACAGACTTTTTAACAAAAAATTTTTCAATTTTAAGCTATAAAAATAAACAAAACATATATTTTAAACATAACATCATAGCTTATTATTATTACTGTATTTTATTTAATATAAATATTTAGGAGTATGAAATATCATCAATAACAAACAAACACCAATATACCTAAGTAACATATCGATAACAAATTTCAAAAATTATACACATTTTTATTCAATATTTAATCCACATATTAATATCATAAAAGGAAACAATGCTTCTGGAAAAACCAACTTATTAGATGCCATACATATATTATTGAACTCTCATAGTTTTATCAAAAGAACTTTTTTAAACAAACAAAAACAAGCATCAATTAAAGGCAAAGTAATAAAAGATATTTCATATAATATAGCAATATACCTAAACGAAAACAAAAAATCATTAATCAACGCAAAAAATCATAATCTAAAAGATTTTAAATTATTATTTCCATCTGTAATTTTTTCAATAAAAGACTTTATTAACTTCAATGAAAAAAAATATTTATTATCATTATTAGATAAATTCACATTTGTAGAAAACCCAGATATCTTGCAAAATATCATAAACACAATAAAACAAATAAAACTCAAAAAATACCTTTTTGAAAAAAAAGACTACTATACAATAAAAATTATAAACAAAAATATAGAAAAAAGCATACAAATAATACAAAAAAATAGAGAACTATCAACCAAAAAACTCAATTCATATTTACAAACACAAAATATCATCACCAAAAACATTCAAATTACATATCAACCATTTGCTTTTAATGAAAAAATAATAAATCTAGAACTACAATCAATGCACAATATATTTACACTATACAAAGACTCAATTGATATACTTCTTGACGAAAACAATATTTTTAGTTATTCTTCAATAGGTGAAAAAAAAATGGTTTTGTTTTCTTTAATTATGTCTTTAATTAAACATTACAACAATTACAACAAATCACCAATAATCTTAATTGATGATTTAGAAGGTGACATTTCAAATGTAAATTTAGAAAAAATGTTAGACAAATTAAAGCAACTAACAAATCAAATATTTATAACAACACTTGAAAACATAAAAATCAAAGATGCAAGTGTAATCTTACTAAGTGAGGGAATATGACAGCGAATTATACAGCAGAATCAATCAAAGTACTAAAAGGACTAGATGGCGTAAGAAAAAGGCCAGCAATGTACATTGGGAATACTTCATCTGAAGGTTTACACCATCTTATATACGAAATAGTAGATAACTCCATAGATGAATCTATGGCAGGATTTTGCGATAGCATTGAAGTCATAATACATAAAGATAATCTTGTAACAGTTAAAGATAATGGAAGAGGTATACCAACAGAAATACACAAAGAAGAAAATATAAGTGCAGCCACATTAGTTTTAACGACATTGCACTCCGGCGGAAAATTTGATAACAAAAGTTATAAAGTTTCAGGTGGTCTACACGGAGTAGGTATAAGTGTAGTAAATGCTCTATCATCTTATTTAAAAATCGAAATCCATAGAGATGGTTTTATTTTTGAGCAAGAATTTGAAAGAGGTATTGCAATAAACGACCTTAAAAAAACAGGAACTTGCAATGACACAGGCACAATCGTTACATTTAAGCCAGATGATTTAATTTTTTCAACAACTGAATTTAATTATGAAACGTTAGAAAGAAGATTACAAGAATTAGCTTTCTTAAATAAAAATACTACAATAAGTATAAAAGATGAAAGAACAAATAAGCAAAATACATTTCTATATGAAAAAGGTATAGTAGATTTTATAGACTACTTATGCAAAAATAAAGAACCTTTACTTGAAACCCCTATTTTAATAAATATAAATTATCAAAATACACAACTTGAATGTGCTTTTACATATACAAAAAACTACGAACCAAGCATTCTATCTTTTGCAAACTCTATATTGACTCAAGAAGGTGGAATGCATTTATCGATTTTTAAAACAGTATTAACAAAAACAATAAACAACTATACTAAAAAAAACAACAATCTAAAAAATATCACATTAAGCGGAGAAGATTGCAGAGAAGGTTTAGTTGGAATAGTTTCAATTAAATTACCAAACCCAGAATTTGAAGGTCAAACAAAAACAAAACTAGGTAATTTAGATATAAAAGGTCAACTGCAAACTTTACTTTACGAAAAAATGAGCGACTATTTTGAAGAACATCCCAATGTTGTCAAAGTAATTTTAGAAAAAGCACTCTTAGCATATAATGCAAGAGAAGCAGCAAAAAACGCAAGAGAGCTTGTACGCAGAAAAACTGTTTTCGAAACAAAAAACTTACCTGGCAAATTAGCTGACTGTCAAGAAAAAGATCCAGAAAAAACAGAAATATTTATAGTTGAAGGTGATTCCGCTGGAGGTAGTGCAAAACAAGCCCGAGATAGAAAATTTCAAGCAATACTGCCTATTAAAGGTAAAATTTTAAATACTGAAAAATCAAACTTGCATAAAATACTATCAAATGAGGAAATAAAAAGTATTGTAGCTGCAATTGGTTGTAATATAGATAAAAACTTTAATATAAACGATATAAGATACCATAAAATTATCATTATGACAGATGCCGATGTTGATGGTAGCCATATTCAAACATTGCTATTAACATTTTTTTATAACTTTTTAAGACAAGTTATTGAAAAAGGTTTTTTATATATCGCCCAACCACCACTTTACAGAGTTAAATATGATTCTAACAGTAAATACTTTAAAGATGATGAAAATCTAAACTCATTTTTAATTGATAGAGCTTTAAAAAAAGTATACTTCGATGTGGATTTTAATTTAAAAGATCTACTTTTACGATTTACAAACCTATCAAATATATTTGATCAGTTCAAACAAGAAGAAAACAAAGAAAAATTTTTACACTATACCATTATTAATGGTATTAATACTGAGAACTTAAACCAAAATCTCGAAAAAATTAGACTTTCTTTAAATCTAGAAAAAATAGAAGAATTTGACACAAATATTAAATGCTCATATATACAAGACAGACAACTAAAAGAATTTTACATCGATAAATCTATATTTACAAGCAAATTATATATAAAATTATCTGAATTTTATACACTTGAATCAAAAATAAAATTTCCTATAATTGCATTTATGCAAAATAAACAAGAAGAAAGTAGCAAAAACAAGATTGTATTTAATAATATACGCAGTATATTTAGTTTTATAGATGAAATTTCAAAAAAGGGTATAGAAATACAACGCTACAAAGGTTTAGGTGAGATGAACCCAGATCAATTATGGGAAACAACGATGAATCCGCAAAAGCGTACATTACATTTAGTAACAATTGATGACTTTAATGAAACAAAAAAAGTATTCGAATTACTAATGGGCGATAAAGTTGAACCTAGAAGAAAGTTTATAGAAGACAATGCTAAATTAGCAAACCTGGATGTGTAGTATGAAAGATTTATTTAGCGATATCGTACAAACAAATATAATTGATACAATGAAAAAATCCTATATTGACTACTCGATGAGTGTTATTGTAGGAAGGGCTTTGCCTGATGCTAGAGACGGCCTAAAACCAGTACACAGAAGAATACTATATGCTGCATACGAGTTGGATTTATTTCACAACAAACCTTATAAAAAAAGCGCCAGAGTGGTTGGTGATGTTATTGGTAAATATCATCCGCATGGAGATACAAGCGTATATGAAGCTATGGTTAGAATGAGTCAAGAATTTACCATGAGATACCCGCTAATTGATGGTCAGGGCAATTTTGGCTCAATAGACGGTGACAGCCCAGCTGCTATGAGATACACAGAAGTTAGATTATCAAAAATTGCAGAAGAACTTTTAAAAGATTTAGATAAACAAACTGTTGATTTTCTCTCAAACTACGATGAAAGTTTAAAAGAGCCATCCGTTTTACCTTCTATGATACCGAACCTATTAATTAATGGTTCTTCTGGTATAGCTGTAGGTATGGCAACAAATATTGCACCACATAATCTTAACGAAGTAATAGAAGCTTTACTCTATTATATAGATAATAAAAGGGATGTACAAATTTCTGAGTTATTACAATTTATAAAGGGTCCTGATTTTCCAACAGGCGCTATCGTAATGTGTGACAATCTTGAAGATATTTATAAAAAGGGAACAGGAAAGATAAAGATACGCTCTTTAGCAAAAATTGAAAAAGTTGGGAACAAAAATGTTATTATTGTCGAAGAAATTCCATATCAAGTAAATAAAGCTAATTTAATTAAAGACATTGCTTTGCTTGTAAAAGACAAACAAATCGAAGGCATAAGCGATTTAAGAGATGAGTCAAATAAAGAAGGTATAAGAATTGTTATTGAACTAAAATCTTCAGAACAACCAGAAGTTATATTAAATAATTTATATAAATTAAGCAATTTAGAGATAAGTTTTAGTATTAATAATCTATGTTTGGTTGATAATATACCAAAAGTTTTATCATTAAAAGAGTATTTTAATGTATTTTTAGATTTTAGAGAACAAATAATAAAAAGGCGCACTATCTATCTATTAAACATTGCAAAAGAGCGTATTCATATACTTGAAGGTTTAAAAATTGCTGTAAGTAATATTGATGAAGTCATAAAGATTATCAAACAATCAAAAACACCTCAATTAGCTAGCGTTCAGTTAAAGACTCACTTTAATTTAAGCGATAAACAAGCTAATGCTATTTTAGAAATGAGACTATCTCGTTTAACAGGTTTAGAAATTGAAAAACTTGAAAAAGAATACAATGAAATAGTAGAAAAAATAAATAATTATGAAAAAATTTTAGGTAATTATGATGAACTACTTTCTATGATAAAAAGCGAACTTATGTATATAAAAGAACACTATTCTGATAAACGTAAAACACAGATTGTAGGAAAACTTGAAGAAATAAATAAAGAAGATCTAATAAAGCAAGAAAGATTGTTAGTAACATTTTCGCACAAAGGATATATAAAATCCATACCTCTGTCTTTTTACAATGTACAATCAAGAGGTGGCAAGGGGCGTATTACTGCAACTTTTTCAGAGGATGATTATATTTTAGATTGTTTAGTGGTTGATAGTTTGGATTATATACTGATGTTTTCTAATTTAGGTAGAATTTACTCAATGAAAGCTTACGAAATACCAAAATCTAGCAATTATTCCAAAGGAAAAGCCATAGTGAATCTTCTAAATTTAAAAAATGGTGAGCATATAAAATCTATAAGCGCTTATAAGCCGGGAAATGATTATGTTTTAGTGACACAAAAGGGTATTGTTAAAAGAATATCTTCTGATAATTTTACAGATGTTAAAGGAAATGGTAGAACAATTATTTCTCTAAAAGACGATAAGCTAGTTGCTGTCATACCTGATGTGCCGCAAATATGCGACATTGTAATATGTACATCACTTGGACAAACAGTAAGATTTGACATAGGAAATGTCCGTCAAATGGGTAGAAGCGCCTATGGTGTAAAAGGTATAAGATTATTAAATAACGATTATGTCGTATCTGGTTTCAAAGTGCAGAAAGAAAATGAAAAAATAGTATTAATTACACAGTATGGTATAGCAAAAATAATACCAGCAGATAGTATAAGAAAAGTGTCTCGCGGTGCAAAAGGTGTAAAAATTATCAAACTCAAAGGCGACGATCGATTAGTTGATGTTGAGGGAGTTGAAGAAAATAGTGAAATTTTAATAACAACAAAGTTTGGAAAGATGATTAGGATAGATTCAAACCAATTTAGGGAAATGTCACGACATGCATACGGTGTAAAAGCTATCGTCTTAGATGAAGGAGACTCTGTGGTGAAAGTCAATGTTACAAAAGACCAATATTGCAATATCTGATATACAAATTATTATAAAAAATATAGACGAGTTTTTATTTAATATTAAAAGCGAAAGCATGCTTTTAGATAAAATAATCAATCATATATCTGGTGGAAAGCATTTAAGGCCACTGCTTGTTATTTCAAGTGCAAGAAGTTTGGGTTTTAACAATGAAGACATTCTACTTCAATGCGCTTGCATTGTAGAATATATTCATATAGCAAGCTTGTTGCACGATGATGTCATTGATGAGGCAAAAAAACGCAGGGGAAAAGATAGCATAAATAGTGTCTATGGTAATAGAGTTGCTATTATGAGCGGCGATTATCTGTATTCTCTGGCGTATAACAAGATTTTAGATATTGATATTGATATAGCAAAAGAAATTTCAAAAGCAGCTTACAATTTGGCACTTGGTGAAATTTTAGAAATAGAGAATGTTTCTAAGATAATAGATCAAGAAAAATATTTTGATATAATCTACAAAAAGACGGCAAGTTTGATTGAAAGCTCATGCACAAGCGGCTGTTTGCTTACAAAAAATACAAGTGAGGTGGAACATTTTAGACAATACGGTTTAAATTTGGGTTTAGCATTTCAAATTAAAGATGATTTAATGGATTATACAAATACAGATATTGGTAAAGACAATTACAATGATATACAAGAAGGCAAAATTACACTACCCCTGATACTCGCTTTAAATAAAGACCCACGCTTGGAGTACCATATAGTTGAGTATTTTAAAACAAAACAAGATGAACATAAAAACTACTGTATTGCTTCTTGTATAGAATATGGTTTTGAAGAGGCTTTTGATATTGCAAAACAAAAGGCCCAGTTAGCAAAGCAACATATACAGCACTTAAAAGATTCAATTTATAAAGACATCTTGATGTTTTTGGCAGATTATTCTGTGTCTAGAGAAAAATAGCAATGATGCAAAATTTAGATTTAAGTATCGATAATCTATATATTGTAGGTTTAAACTGGAAGACAGCACCTTTAAAAGCGAGGGAATCTTTTGTATTTGAGGGCGCTTTAATACCTGAGAGGTCAAAAGATATTAAAGAAGCATTTGATATCAGCGAGATTATGATACTATCAACATGTAATAGGACAGAAATAGTCGTTGTTTCGAAACATAATCCTATAGAATTATTAATACAATATATGGCAAATTACGCAAGATTAGATACACAAGAAGTAAAAAGATATATCTATACGAAACATTCAATTGATGCTGTGCGTCATATATTTGAACTCTCATGTGGCTTAGATTCGCAAGTTATTGGCGAGACGCAAATCTTGAGTCAATTAAAAGATGCATACCGCACAACTGTTGTATATAACCTAAGTGGTGCTATATTAAATAGAATTATGCGCAAAGCTTTTACAGTAGCGAAAATTGTTCGAAGCCAAACTGATATACAAAAAGGTCATTTATCCATTGCTAGCCTTGCAAGTAGTATTGCTGAAAAGTCTTTTGGTGTAAGTAGTAAAAAAGTTCTTATTATAGGTAGTGGAGAGATGGCACGCTTGTCTGCTAAATATTTTTTTGATAAGGGTGCTAGTATAGAGTATATTGCCAATCGAAGAACCTACATGTGTGATTTCGCACAAAATTACAATTCACAAATAGTTGGTTTAGATGATGTACGTAGGTTATTTGAATTCGTCGATATAGTAGTATCATGTATTTATACACCAAAGCCTATAATTGAAAACATTGATATAAATAAAAAGATTTTACTAATGGATTTATCAGTGCCTTCATCAATTAGTGTAGAATTAAAGCAGAACCCAAATGTTGTGCTGTTTAATATAGACGATTTAAAGAATAACTTTGAAAATAATCTTTTATCTAAACAAGAAAGTGTTGAATTATCAAAAAGAATGATCGATGAGCAACTAAACGCCTTTATAGAAGAAAACAATTCTCTAGATTATAGTAAAACTATAGATACATTAAGACAATATGCTGATAGAATAAGAAAAATCGAATTAAAAAAATTTCAAAAAAAATACAATACCGATAATGAACTGCTTGATGCTATAGATAAACTAACACGTTCAATTTTAAACAAGACGCTGCATGAACCAACTTCAAAAATTAGGCAATTTATTAAAGAACCAGAGGGCGATATGTACGTAGAGCTAATAAAGAGGTTATTTAATGTAAGCACTGATAAAAAACCTGTTAATTGTTTTTTTTCGGCAAATCCTGACAATGAAAATAATTAAAATAGGTACGAGAAAATCAAAACTAGCAATGTGGCAAGCCCAATATGTTGCGAAACTATTGGGGGAAAAGGGCTATGCATGCGAGATTATTGGTATTACTACGCTTGGTGATAAAACGGATAAGCCTTTATACGATATTGGCGGCAAGGGTTTGTTTACAAGTACCTTAGAAGAAGCGCTTGAAAAAAACACAATCGATATAGCTGTGCATAGCGTAAAGGACTTAAGCGTTAATTTAAGCGATAAATTGCCTTTGAAATTTGTTTTAAAAAGGGATTCCCATAAAGATTGTTTGGTAAGTTTTAGTGGCGATTTAACTAAACTAAAACCAAACGCTGTAATTGGCTCGACATCTCTAAGAAGGCGCATCCAACTATCCAATATCAGAAAAGACCTTGTATTTGTAGATTTTAGAGGTAATTTAGATACTAGGTTAGAAAAGCTCAAAAAAGGTTTGGTTGATGCAATCGTTGTATCCAAATCTGGACTTCTAAGGCTTGGGTTATATGACGAAAATCATTGTTTTGATTTGGATATAGTGCCAAGTGCCGCCCAAGGTGTTATTGGCATACAAACGCGCGTTTTTGAGTTTGATGAACTGAAATTTTTAGATGATGAGCTTACACATATGTGTGTAAATGTAGAAAGGGCATTTGTAAAAGCGCTTAATGCATCGTGCAATTTTCCTATTGGCTCTTATGCATATATGAAAAATGGCCAGTTTTGTTTAAAAACTATGTATGCAGATCCAGTTACTTTAAAAACTATTGAGTGTTTTAGGTGTTCTGCGCCTAATCAGGCTTTAGAAGAATGTATAGAATATACAAAAGCCAATCTGTAATGTACATAGATATTGATTGCGATATAGGTTTAGAGTTTTTTCCGTATATTGAAAAAACTGCATATTTTGAAAATAATGTGCATAAAAAGTTTATACTAAAGGCACTAAATAAGACTCAAAACATGCATGAAGCGCAAGTTATAGTGAAAACTGCAACAGATTGCACAAATACTAAACCAAAGATTTTATTTTGTGCTAATAGGCAAGATTTAATTGAATACACTACTATTTTTGATAGTATGTTTGATATTTGTCCTGTTAGCGTATTTGAGTTTGAAGCTACCCATTTTACAATACCACCAATAGAGATTAAAAAAGTATTTTTTTCAAGCAAAAGGGCCTTTGATTTTTTTATTAGAAAAGCAGGCATAAATTATCTATGCGATAAAAAAATACTTGCAGTGGGGAAAAAAACTGCTCAAGATATAGAACGATTTGGTTTTAGCGTAACATATCCTGATGTGTATCGCTCAAGCGAGCTTGATTTAAAAAATGTTCTTGTTGTATGCCCAAAAGAGCATGCATTATACGATAAAGACGCTATAGTATTGGAAGTTTATAAAACCAAAATATCAAGCGATATAGATTATTACACTTATGATTGCGATTTTGATTTTGCAATGTTTACAAGCCCATTGAGTTTTGAGTTTTTAAGACAAGCGGGTTTTGAAGATTATATAAAACGTGTCAAAAAAGGCATTATCTGCATAGGTACATCAACGCAAAAAGCAGTAGAAAAATTTGGATATTCTTGTATAATACCCCAAGAATTTACTATTGAAGGCATGTTTAAACTGTTGGAGGCACAATATTGAATACAAAAGAATTAGAGGAATTTTCCAAAGAATTAAGAAAAGCTATACTGATTTCTTTAAATGTAGCAAGAAGCGGACACAGTGGGGGGAGTTTAAGCTCAATTGATATACTAAATGCACTTTACTTTGGCGGTATTTTAAATATTGACCCTAAAGACCCAAAAAATCCAAATAACGATAGGTTTGTACTATCAAAAGGCCATGCAGC
>JAVRLY010000033.1:0-6605 GCA_031960885.1 Desulfurella sp.
TACCAACCTGCACAACATCTCCGTTTCGCATTATAGACAAGATGTGATCCGCTATTTTATTATCTGTTTCAGAAGGTACAATTTGACGCTCATCTAATCGTGGATATTGAACATCTGGATCAGATAAATCAACCTCGATAAAATAGTCCACATCATCAATATGCAAATTTACATTTCGACCGGGCTCGCACCATGCATGGTCTTCTCTTATCTCGCATACAAATTTTTTGCATGTTTTTGCCGTTATCATAAAATTTGATACACCATAGCTACCGTTTACATAACTACCTTCTGGTTTTGCAATTGTTGCAATGCCCCAATCGGCTACCCTTTGGGATTTTTCTTGTCTATAAAATCGTGCAAATTGATAGTTCATATGCATTGCCCAACCCCACTGATACCAATCAAAACCCTGCCAACCTTTTTTAATTGCGTCTTTCGTGCCTTTATGTATAAATCCTTGATGTTGTATGTGATATTTTCCTTCTTTGTCGTATTTCAGACCAAAATCTGTACCTAAAAACGCATTATCCACTGTCCAAAGCTCTATATTTTGAAGTTTGTCAGCGCCCTCTCCGAGTCTTTGAAAAACAGCCTTTCTTGGGATAACTGCATCAGTTCCAACCATGCACCCATAAAACCAGTCACCAGATTTTACCATGCTTGCAAATTTTTCTGGCGTAACGGTTTTGTTCTTAATCTTTTGCATAACAGGGTTGCTTTGTACCAAAGATCCATTTTTGAAATCTGAAAAATCACTCATAAAAAAACCTCCCTCTTTAAAAATTTTTAAATTTCCTCAATTAATTCAATTAATACACCATAAAATGAAGCTGGGTGGATAAATATATATCGTATTTGTCCAGCAAAAGGAGGCAGTTTTTCAACAACAATTGGTGTTTGGGGTATCAATTTTATATTTTTTTCTTTCAAATTTTCTATGAGCTTATCTAAGTCATTGACTTTTAAAGCTATATGGTTCAAACCCTCTCCTCTTTTTTCTATAAATTTTGCCACGACACCATCTTTAGCTGTTGATTGTATGAATTGTAGCTGAGTATAGCCTATTTTTGCTGATTTTACAAGTAATTTTTCATCTGGCAACTCCCACTCAAAATCAAAATTTATACCAAAGAGTTTTTGAAAATCTGAAGCTGCTTTTTGAGCATCATTTACAGCTATAGCGATTTCCTCTATTCCTGCTATAAACTCATTCATTATTCTCCTCCATCAATTTCAACAAGCAATTCCAAAGGACCAACTTGAGCATTAACACTTACATGTATTTTTTTAATTACACCATCAATAGAACTTTTCAGTTCATTGAGCACTTTCATGGATTCTAAAACAATAATCGTATTTCCTTTTTTCACCATATCACCTTCTTCAAACTTTATTTCTTTAATTATACCAGGCATTGGTGATTTAATAATATTTTCGCTTAATTCAACATTTTCTGCAGAAATGTCTTCTTGTTCCTCTTCTACTAACAATTCTTCATCTCCTGCCCATAAAAATACTTTATTTTTGTCTCGATAAACATCTAGGACTTGAAACTTATTTTCTTCTGCATTAAACAATAAGTACTCGTCACCGTATGCAAACACACTGTAGGTATTTTTTTCAGCATTTAGTGTAATTGTAAACTCATTTTCCTTTGATGATATTTCATACTCAACAATATTACCGTTAACTTGAAGCTTTTCCATATTAACCCCTCCAGTAGCCTATTGTATCCCAGTATGGTTGCAAAGATTGGCTATATTCATCAACTTCTACTTGATGTTTTTTGTGTTTTAAGTAGTTAAACATAACAATCGCTTCATTAACATACTTAGAATCCTTTTTAGTATTAAATAAATCCGCTGCATAAGTTTCAATAAAACGCGTATTGTAATCACCATTGACAAACTTTTCATGTTGAAAAATATTTTTTAACAATGGGATTATTGTTTTGACAGGCGCAATATGATAGTCAGATAAAGCTGCATACATTTTACGTATGGCCATTGCCCTATTTGGGGCCTTTACTATTAGTTTTGCAATTAAAGGATCATAATGTATCAAAACTTCTGAGCCCTTAAAAAAACCAGAATCCACCCTAATGCCATTGCCTGTTGGCTCTCTATAGTGTTCAATTTTACCAATTGATGGCATAAAATTATTATCTGGGTCTTCTGCGTATATCCTTGATTCAATAGCATGACCATTTATGCGCAGATTAAGTTCATTTTGAGAAATCTCCAGTGGCTTTTCTTCGGCTATATCTATTTGCAAAGCCACTAAGTCTACACCGCTTATTTCTTCCGTTACAGGGTGTTCGACTTGTATACGAGCATTTACCTCCAAAAAATAGTATTTTTTTTCCTTCTTATCATAGATAAATTCAACAGTTCCTGCACTGTAGTACCCGGCTGTTTTCGCAATAAGTATGGCAGCTTGTCCAATCTCTTGCGCTGTATGTCTATCAATAGTTGGCGATGGGCTTTCCTCTATAATTTTTTGATATCTTCTTTGGACTGAACACTCTCTTTCTGGAAAATATAAACCATTGCCAAATTTGTCCAGTAGAAATTGAATTTCTATATGATGCGCATCTTCTATGTATTTTTCTATATACACAGTAGGGTCAGAAAACGCTGCCTGCGCTTCCTTTCTAGCAATTTTTATTGATTCTTCCAAATCTTTCGAGTCGTGTACTATACGCATACCTTTTCCGCCACCGCCGGCTGATGCTTTTATTAAAATGGGATAACCCAGTTTATCGGCCAGCTCATGTGCTTTATCTAAATCTTCAATAGTGCCGCCTGGTGTTGTAGGTATATTTGCCTTTTGAGCAATAATACGGGAGTTGATTTTGTCACCAAGATTTCTCATACAATCATGAGGCGGCCCAACCCACATAAGACCATTATCTTCTACCATCTTAGCAAAAATATGATTTTCGGCTAAAAAACCATAACCTGGATGAATAGCATCACAATTAGCTTTTTTTGCCACATCTATTATTCTTTCCATATTTAGGTAACTTTTTAAAGCTTCTGGCTCGCCAATATGGGATGCTTCATCAGCATACGAAATATGTTTAGACAATTTGTCTGCCTCAGAATACACACCCACAGCACCTATTCCAAGCAACTTTAAAGTTTTCATTATTCTAATAGCTATCTCGCCTCTATTTGCAACTAATACTTTTTTTATCTTTCTCATAGCTCACATCCTAAAAATACCAAATTTTACATCTTCTATTTTTTTATTAAGCGCAATTTCCAAAGCCAAAATCAAATAATCTCTGGTTTTTTTAGGGTCTATTATACCATCATCCCACAATCTAGCGCTTGAATAGAAAGCTGTAGATTTTTTTTCATATTCCTCAATAATGGGCTTTTGAATTGCTTCTATCTCTTCTTGTGAAAGTCGCTTACCTTCCCTTTCCAATTGCGCAATTTTTACGCTTGATAATACTTCAGCTGCTTGTTTTGGTCCCATTACAGCTATCTTTGCATTGGGCCACATCCACAAAAATCTGGGGTTGTAGCCTCTACCTGCCATAGCGTAATTGCCTGCACCATATGAGTTTCCAACTATTACTGTGATCTTTGGCACATTAGTGGTTGAAACTGCCGTAATCCATTTTGCCCCATCTTTTGCCATACCCTGATGTTCGTATTTTTTTCCAATTATAAAGCCAGTTATATTTTGTAAGAAAATTAAAGGCACTTTTCTCAAGCTACATAATTCTATAAAATGAGCTGCCTTCTGAGACGATTCAGGAAATATAATGCCGTTATTACCAATTATACCAACTAAATATCCACCTAATCTTGCAAAACCCGTAACAAGTGTTTGGCCATATAAAGGCTTAAATTCTTCAAATTCGCTTGCATCAACAATGCGTGCTATTATTTCACGTATATCAAAGGGTATACTTAAATCCTCGGGTATAATACCATATATTTCATCAGTATCATAGTACGGCTCTTGTGGAGCAATTCTATCTAACTTAAATTTTTCTTGTTTTGGTAAATGGGCAAAAATCTCTCTAGCTTTTTTTAAAGCTTCTTCTTCATTATTTGCTAAATAATCAGCTACGCCAGATATACGAGTATGCACATCTGCCCCACCTAAATTTTCTGCATCAATTTCCTCACCAGTTGCAGCTTTTACAAGCGGTGGTCCACCAATAAAAATTGCGCTTTGATTTTTCACCATAATAACCTGATCACACATAGAAGGCACGTATGCCCCACCGGCTGTACCAAGACCTGTTACAACTGCCACTTGCAGTAAACCCATGCTACTCATTACCGCTTGATTGTAGAAAAAATTACCAAAATGTTCTTTGTCTGGGTACACCTCATCTTGCATAGGCAAAAACACTCCACCAGAATCAACCAAATACAAACAGTGTAAATTGTTTTGTATAGCTATTGTTTGGGCTCTTATGTGTTTTTTTATTGTCATTGGATAGTATGTTCCACCTTTAACCGTCTGGTCGTTTGCTATAATCATTACATCTTTTCCGCTTATCTTTCCAATACCTGTTACAATACCACCAGATGGTGCATCATTATTATACATATCATAGCCTGCATATGGGGCTATTTCTAAGAAAGGAGAATTTTTATCAATTACTTTTTCTATACGTTCTCTACAAAATAACTTTCTCCTCTTTTGATTTACTTCATGAGCTTTTGGTGGACCTCCTTTTGACAATTCAGCCCTTACTGCTTCTATTTCTTCAACTTTTTTCTTATTGAATTGATACCTTTTTTTGAACTCATCTGAGTTAACGTTTATATTTGATATAATCCTAGCCATTAACAGCCTCCAATTGATTTATTAGTGCATTTGCAAATTCTTTCCAATCTGCAACAATGTTGTAGCGTGCCCTTTTGAAAATCGGTGCTTGTTCATCAGTATTAATTGCAATTACACATTTAACGTTTTTTATACCAGCTAGGTGTTGAGTAGCGCCGCTAATTCCAAAAGCAAAATATGCATCTGCTGATAGCATTGCGCCAGATTGACCGATTTGGTACTGGTAAGATATCCAATTGTTGTCCACAGCGGCTCTTGAAGCTCCAGCTACACCGCCTAATTTTTTTGCAATTTTCTCCAATATTGCAAAACCCTCCTTTGAACCTATACCTCTGCCACCACCCACAACAATCTTTGCTTTTCCTAAATCTACTGTTTTTTCTATTTTTTCTTCTTTAATAACTGTAACAGCATCTTGTTGACTTACATCTGCTTCTATATATTCTACATTAACTTTATTGGTAGACGCTAAAGCTTCAAAATATTTTTCTTTTAATACAATTAAAGCCGGTAACCTTTCAATTTTGTATTCAAATAACGCTTTATCTCCATAGGCACTATGAATAAAAATAAAATCGTCGTATTTAATTTCATTAACGCCAAACACACAAGACATGTTTAATTTATAAGCTAATATTCCACCAACGTAAGCACCAACAATTCCATTTGTTAGTACAACATCATAATTTTTGGCAATCTGAGCGATTCTATCAATTGCATTGACCGGTAAGGTATTAAACCCAAATACTTTGTTTGCATCAATTTCAATTTCACTTTTGTTAGAAAAGACAATTGCATCAATATTGTTGCAAAATTTATGAGACACAAAATTCAATTCACCTAATCTATCCTTACTATCATCACTTATGATTAATGCATTATTAACTTTCATAAATAATGCTCCTTTTTTAGGTTATCTATTAATAATTTTGCTGTTACATTTAAATCGTCATTTGGCAACATTTCATTTACATACTCATATGTTGGGATTTTAACATCCATTTCTCTTGCCCAATCAAAACTTGTAAAATTAACTTCATCTTCTATGTGAATAGGTTTTGATTTACTTTTCATTATTTCTTTTAAATTGGGGATTCGAGGTAAATTACACGGTGCATCTGTAATTGAGGCTACAAATCTGCCACCTAAACTGAGAGTTAAATTTTTGTCTTCCAATTGTTGTATACACGTAAAACGATCGTTGTTTTCGTCTTTAGTAATTGATATTACATAAGGCAAATATCTCCAGTTTAACATAGCAGCACTCAGCGGTGGAACCATTTCTCTTTCTAAATCAGAAGACATCCGTCCAAAAACAACCAAATGAATATCATATTTATTAATTGCATTTACCAAGTTATATGCGGTTTGAAATGGATCATCTTTTTCGCCATTTATTACTATAAGCTCGTCTGATCCCATCGAAAGGGCTTTTTTTAAAACCGACACTTTATCGCTTTTAGCATAGCTAATTGCATAAAGCTTTGCATTCATATTTGATTTCAGCTGAAGGGCAACTTCAATTGCATGCTCGTCATACAAACCCAGTACTTCCTTATAATCACCATGCATGCGATTATTTCCCAAGTGGAATTTTTCAGCTGGTGTTTCATAGTCATAAACAACCTTTACACAAACACCAATATTCATGATTTATCCTCCTACTTACCAGTCCATTGAGGCTTTTGTTTACTCAAAAAGGACTCTATACCAACTTTCAAATCTTGTGCAGAAAAATTCACTATCCTTAACAATGATAAATAATCGCTTTCCCACTGCGGATT
>JAVRLY010000033.1:6705-14117 GCA_031960885.1 Desulfurella sp.
CCATAGATTATTATACCGGCTTTGCCTTCAACAAATAATCGCCTAAATACCACTTCAACTTTTTTGCCAATTTTTATGTCATTAAAGTCTGTATCGACTATTTGCAACATCAGTCTAGCGCCATTTGTCATCTCAACTATGGCCACTGCGTAAGGTGCAAAATCTTCATAACCTTCTGGAGCTGAATAAACTATGGTATAAGTAAGAATAGTTCCATCTCTTGGAAGATCTACAATCTCAATATTTTCAGAATGGCATTTTGGACACACTTTTCTTGTTGGATACATTGTATATCCGCAATCTTTGCACTTACCGCCTTTAAAAAGATACCTTTGAGGTTTTTCTCTCCAATTTCTTGGTATTGTAAGCATTATACCACCTCCAAAATAGTTACTGTTACCGTTGCACCAGATCCACCCAAATTATGAGCAAGACCTACTTTGGCATTTTTCACTTGTAATTCTTTAGCTTCTCCACGCAGTTGTTCCACAAGATTTACGATTTGTGCAACACCTGTTGCTCCAACTGGGTGACCTTTGCCTTTTAAACCACCACTTGGGTTAATAGGAATTTTGCCGTCAATTTCAGTTAATCCATCTTCAGTTGCTTTTGCGCCTTTGCCTTTTTCAAAAAAACCCAAATCTTCTATTGCACAAATTTCTGCTATTGTAAAACAATCGTGGACTTCAGCCACATTTATATCTTGTGGCGATTTGTTTGCCATCTTATATGCTTTTTGTGCAGCTTCTGTTGTAGCTTTAAATGTGACAAAATCATCCCTTTGAGCTAATGCAATTGTGTCAGTAGCTTGTGCAATACCAGCAATTTTTATTGGTTTTGCTGCATTTGATAATTGCCTTGCTTTGTCAAGTGGCATCAAAACCACACTTGCTGCTCCATCAGTCATTGGAGAGCAATCATATAAACCCAATGGATCTGCTATTACCATTGCATTTATAGCATCGTCAATTGTTATAATATTATGAAATTGAGCTTTTGGGTTTTTAGATGCATTTTTGTGATTTTTTACTGCCACTGCTGCCAGTTGCTTTCTTGTAGCACCAAAATCATTCATGTATTTTCTAGCCACAAGGGCAAATAAACCCGGAAAGGTAATACCTTCGTATCCCTCATATTCTCTATCCGCAGCCATTGAAAGAGAGTATACACCCTGAGATGTAACAACATCGGTCATTTTCTCAACGCCAGTTACCAACACTGCATCAGACATTCCAGATGCTACTTCCATATAAGCATGCCTAAATGCCACACCTCCAGAGGCACAAGCGTTTTCAATTCTTGTTGATGGTATATGCAAAAGTCCCAAATAATCAGCTAAAATAGCAGCCATATGTTCTTGTTCTACAAAAGTGCCGCCACTAAAATTTCCAACGTATATGGAATCTACTTTGCTTACTCCAGAACTTTTAATTGCTTCTAAACTAGACTCAACAGCTAAATCTCTCCATGATTTTTCCCACAAGTAGCCAAAATTTGTTATACCTATACCTACAACTGCTACCTCTCTCATATACTAATCCTCCCTCATCTTAATCTTGCCTCTTAAGAATGCATATGTCGCATAGTTAACATATTGCTTTCTTTCTGCATAATCTTTCAATAATGGCGCATTGTTTCTAACCTTTTCTAACCTTTCGGTTACTCTAAATATAAAAGAATCACTACCTGCGCCAGAGCCAAATGATGTTACTAAAATAATATCATTAGCTTTTGCAATATCCAAAACAGAAGCTAGGCCAAGTAAAGAGCAGCCAGAGTAAGTATTACCAATATATGGCGCAACCCAACCCGGCTCGAATTGTTCTTTTGTAAAACCTAGCATTTTTGAAGCCCTAAGCGGAAAAGCACCATTTGGTTGGTGAAATACACAATACGTAATATCTTTTGGCGTCATTTTTGCCTTTTCCATAACACCTTTCGCAGAATTTAGTGTATGATTAAAATAAGCAGGCGTGCCAGTAAATGGCCCTGTGTGCGTAGGATATGATTGCCCATCGCGTCTCCAAAAGTCTGGTGTATCTGTTGTATAAGAATACGTTGCTATAACTTCAGCTATTACATTGTCGTTTCCCATTATAAACGCAGCTCCTCCAGCTGCTGCGGTATATTCTAAAGGGTCTTTTGGAGCGCCCTGAGATGTATCAGACCCAATTCCTAAACCATATTTAATCTCTCCAGATTTTACCAACCCATAAACCACAAACACCGTCTCACTGCCCGCTTTGCATGCAAATTCGTAATCTGCCACATGCACTGCTGGCGTTGCGCCTAAAGCATCAGCTACAATAGTTGCAGATGGTTTTACAGCATAAGGTTTTGATTCAGAGCCAATATATACGGCACCTATTTCTTGCGGATCAATTTCTGCTCTTTTTAGGGCATTTCTTGCTGCTTCATAAGCTATTGTTACTGAATCTTCATCTTTTGCTGGAACTGTTTTTTCTCTAACCAACAGTCCTTTTTTTAAAGCTTCAGCGTCTTCTTGCCATTGAGAAGCAATCTCCTCAACTTTTATCCTTCGTTTTGGCACATAACATCCATAGCCTACAATACCTGTCATAAAAACCTCCTATATTAAAATTTACAAATCACTAAATCCTTCTTCTATGCGTCTTGAAAGCAAAATCTTCATCATTTCTGTTGTGCCTGCACCGATATCGTATAGTTTTGCATCTCTCCAATACATTTGAGTGCGATAATCAGTTGTGTAACCATATCCACCAAGAATTTGTATAGCTTCTTCTGCGCACTTAACAGCTGCTTGAGCAGATGTCATCTTAACCAATGCAGTTGACGCCCTTAACTTTCTAGACCCTGGATATTTTCTCCATGTTTCAGCAAGTTGATAAAGATATAATCTATTTAATTCTAGCTGAGCTAATATAAAACCAAGTTTTTCTTGAATTAGTTGGTAATTTATAATAGGCTGACCAAACTGAATTCTATCTTTTGCGTATTTTGAAGCTATATCCATTGAACCCTTTATCATGCCTAAGTTGCTCCCAGATAAACCAATTCTTTCTACATCTAATCCTTCCATCATAATATGAAGACCCTCTCCTTCGCCCCTTAATAGGTTTTCTTCTGGTACTTCTGTGTCATTAAATGTTACAAAACCAGTTGGAGATGCCCTCATACCCATTTTGTGCATTTTTTCAACAGAAATATTTCCAAACTCTTTTTCAACTATAAATGCTGATACACCTTTTTTTGGATCATCCGATGTACGAGCATAAACAACAAAAATATCTGCAACAGGTCCATTGGTAATAAAAATTTTGCTGCCTTTTAGTATATATCTATCGCCTTTCTTTATTGCTCTTGTTCTTGGGTGAGCTGCATCCGAACCAATTTCTGGTTCAGTGATACATATTGCAGCAATCTTATCGGCATTTGCTATAGCTGGAATATATTTTTCTTTTTGTTTTTTGTTTCCAGCTCTATTTATAACATTTCCGGCAAGAATTGCATGTGCCCCTAGTGTCATGGCAATAGCTGGCGAATAAACTGACATCTCTTCATGTATTACAACACTTGTTAGTAAGTCATCACCTAAACCTCCTAAATCTGAATCAAGCATCATGCCCGTAAGACCAAGATTTGCCATTTTTTTCCATAACTCGTACGGCATGTATTCTTGTTGATCCCATATTAGCGTGTCTTTAAACTCACGCTCACAAAATTCTCTCACACTATTGGCAAACTCTAAAACCTCCTCTCTAACATTTAGTTTTGAAATAAGCATTTTAACCTCCTAAATTAAAATTTAATTTCGTTAATTAGTACAAGCAAATTTTGTTCCAAACTTAAATAATATATATACATAATATTAATCATTTTTAAAAATATTGATTAAAATTGGATTATTAATAATAAATTGATCTTGGATAATATTAACTATTTGTTATTTGTATATTTTATTATGATTATATATGTAATCACAAATTAAATATGGAGCAATTATTAAATAATATAATGCTATAATAACGTCATTTAAGCAATATGATTATATTTATAATCACGTGATTATAAATATAATCATATAATATTGTACTTTTTTAATTTTTTAAAAGCACTAGATTGACTAATATGCAAAATCCTAGCAATTTTTCTACTACTAGGATAATCCTTATACAATTTCTGAAGAATATTTTTTTCATAAGAATCAATTATATTTTTTAAAGTTCCAAAATCATTAACTATCTGCACTTTATCTGTATTTTCATAGTAATCATTTAGTGTTATTACATCATACCTAGAATTGAAATACAATCTCTCTACAATATGTTTTAACTCTCTAACATTTCCTTCTAATTGTAAGGTTTCTAATAAATTTAGTACCTCTGACAATATAACCTTTTTAGTATTATATTTCGAATTCAAATTATCCAAAAAATATTTAGTTAGAATCCTAATGTCTTGTTTTCTTTCTCTTAATGGTGGTATATAAATGTGAATAGCGCTAAGTCTATAATAAAGGTCTTTTCTAAAACGTTCTTTTAAAATTAATTCTTTTAAGTTTTTATTTGTTGCCGCTATTACTCTTATATCTACTTTAGTTGGCTTAAAACCGCCAAGCTTAATAAATTGTTTTTCTTCCAAAAATCTCAATAATTTTGCTTGCGATAGTAAGGCCATATCACCAATCTCATCTAAAAAAACTATACCTTTTTGTGCTAACTCAAAAATTCCTTTTTTACCTTTGTTGCTAGCACCAGTAAAACTACCTGGTTCATAACCAAACAGTTCAGATTCAAGTAAAGATTCTGGAATTGCAGCACAATTTAGTGGAACAAAAGGAAATTTACTGCGATCGCTAGCATAATGGATAAGTTTTGCAATCATTTCTTTACCAACCCCAGTTTCGCCACAAATCAAAACTGGCAAATCTATTTTAGCAGCCTTTAAAGCTAAGTTAATTACATTGAGCATTTTAGAATCTTGAGCTATAATGTTAGTGTCTGGCAATTTTTCTAATAATTTTTCTTCTTTTTGGTTTTCTGGTTCAATAGATGAAATATCGTATATTGTGTTTACTACGTACTTTAAATTACCATGCTCATCAAACAATGGCTTTCCTTGAGATAGAAGTTTTTTGCCTGTTTTTGCATTAAAAGATACTGTAACTGGCTTATTATTTTTAATGACAGATAATGTTGCAGAGTTTGAAAAATACCCAGAATCTACCAGTTCTTTCAATGTTTTCCCTATAACTTCTTCTTTGTGAATCAAAGATATTTCTTCAAAAACTTTATTAACCCATACAGTCACTCCTTTAGAGTTTGCAACATATATGCCTACACCCAATTCATCGGCTATTGAAAACAAGTCACCTTCAAAAATCATTTTATCCCCACAATGCTGAATCTAATTACAAAATAATTTTTAACATGCTTACACAATTTCTAATTAATTATAATATAATACTTTATAAAAGGAAAAAAGTCTACACTATTATTTTATTGTCAAAACAGTTTGTATCTGTAATTAAAATAACAATAGCTTAAATTTAAAAAATTTTGAAATGCACAAAAATGTAATAGTTGATTATATATTTAAATAAAACTTTAATGGTTGCAAAAATTGTTGATTTATTAAAAAATCCAAATATCTTTTAATTTTGAGATATCATTTTATACAACACAATCCCAATATATGCACCTTAAAAATCGAAAAACATTGTATATTACCAAACTATTTGATTTTAAGTAAATTATTTATTTAACTCATCTAAATAACGCTTGAAATCGCAATCGATAAAAGACAAGTGTTTTGACATGTTCTTTCTTGCTAAATCAGGGTTGTTTTCGATTATAGCATCAAGTACAGCTTTGTGTTCTAATAATAATTCTTTTTTGCTTAATCCCTTTACTTTTGTTACATACTCTCTGCCTACTTTTACTGTCTCTTTTAGTAAATTGAAAATTGACATCATCATATGATACAAAACAGTATTTTTCGAAACTTTAATTATGGACAAATGAAATTCTGCATCTTCATATTCGCCCGTTTTTGATTTGTTGCTTACTTTCTCCAATTCTGAATAAGCTTCTATAAGATATTTTTTTGACTCTTCATCAGCATTTTCTGCAGCTATCTCAACTGCCCATACTTCAAGTGTTTTTCTGATTTCCATTAGTTCCCATGTTAACTTTTTGTCTTTTAGTAATAAACTATCTATTCCATTTAATATATCATCGCTGAAAGATTTTACAAAAGTGCCATCACCTTGTATACTCTCAATCAATCCTTTTGCCTCAAGAATGTTGAGGGCCTCCCTTACGGAGCTTCTACTTACTTCAAGCATTTTAGCTAAATCTCTCTCTGGAGGTAATTTTTCATTAGGCTTTATGATGCCATTTTTTATGTGAGATTCAATGAGTTCGACTATCTCTTCTGAAATTCGCTTTTGTTTTATTGGTTTTAAAAGCATACCCATATTGAACTCAATCTAATTCGGTAATCAATTAAGTGCATAGCTTATATATCAATATAGTTAATTCAGATGTTTTGGAAACTAATGAATAAGATTTACTGCTCAATCGCCATTTTAGGCCATTAAAAATGATGCTACCCAAAACTATATCTACAACTATGTCTTTTTGCATGCAATTTTCTAGTAAATTAATAATATTTTGTCTGTACTCAAAAACTATTTCCTGCAACTTTTCTTTCTTTTGTATATCACCGATATGGATTTCATCGGAAAATATCATTACAGGTAATATCTCGTTATCCTCTACCATTTTAAAATGTTCGCTTAAAAGCACGAAAATCCTTTTTTGTAAATCAGTTTCTTTACTTGCTTTCTTGATAATTTGGTTTAGATTTTCGCGTATGTTGTCTAGAAAATATAAAATAAGTTCATCTCTGTTTTTAAAGTATTTATAAATTGCTGGTTGAGTTACACCTAAAATATCAGCTATGGCTTTTGTTGTCACATTACTAAAACCCTTTTGAGCAGCAATCTGACTAATTGCTTTAAATACTTCAATTTTTCGCTCTTCTTTAAGTTTCCTCATGTTATATTAATTATAAACTTTTTTACTAATATTAGCAAATGTTTTATTTATCAAACTACTTATACATTTTTTTATTTTCTTACTTACTCAATTTTACCATCTTATTTGAGAAGTAGAGCTATCAATTTTTAAAAACACCATAAAAACTTGACTAATAAAAAATATAGTCTATTTTTTCAAAGGACTTGTTTGTTACCTAGGAGGTATTAATGCAACAAAAGGTAAACCCTTATGTTATAGCACTTACTGTGATGATACCTACATTTATGGTATTGATGGATACTTCTATCGTAAGTGTGGCTTTGCCTTATATTGCTGGGCCATTATCTGTTACAACAGATGATGCAGCGTGGACTTTAACAGTCTATA
>JAVRLY010000034.1:0-13671 GCA_031960885.1 Desulfurella sp.
ATTACAATGAAAAAACCGCTTTGGTTTATACAGATATTGATTATATTACAAAAGACGAGCCAACTTGCCAAGAAATTGTAAACTTGTTTAACTATATGATGGGCTATTCTGATATATTTGAGTGGAAAAGAGTTAGTGTTGCACCAAAAACGCTTAGACAAACGATTGTTGAAATGATTGATAATGAAACAAAAAATGCACAAAAAGGCAAAAAAGCTTATATTTTAGCAAAATTAAATTCCATATACGATAAGCAAATATCTGATAAACTCTACGAAGCTTCACAATCTGGAGTTAAGATTGACCTTATAGTTAGAGGATTGTGTTCTATTTTACCAAAAGTAAAACATATGAGCGAAAATATTACGGTTAAAAGCACAATTGGGCGATTCTTAGAACATGCCCGTATCTTATATTTTTTTGATAATGGCAAAGAAAGGGTTTTTATATCAACTGCAGATTGGATGGTAAGAAATTTTGATAAGCGCATTGAAATCCTATATGAAGTAAAAGATAAACGTGCAAAAAATTTTTTAAAAACCCTGCTAAAGTTAAATTTAAACGACAGCGCAGCATGGGAGTTAATTAAAGACACATATATCAAAGATCGCAAAGACTCAAAATTTTTTAATTTTCAAGAATTTTTGCTTAAAAATGCTTCAAAAATATTATAATTTAGAGAATTTTCTTAGGTAATTGCCAATTTTTTGTAAATGCAATAGTGCGCAACAAAAATATCAATGCAGTGCAAATGAACAAGTTTATTGAATTTTGCAATTTTAACAAGTGTAACACATAAAACAGTGATGTACCTACAATGCAAGCTGATGCATATATCTCTTTTTTTAACACCAGCGGGATTTCTGCTGATAAAACGTCCCTTAGCATGCCGCCTGCTACTGCTGTTATTGTGCCTAAAATTACTGCTCCAATGAAACTCATATGATATTCAATTGCCTTTGATACACCAATAGCACTAAATACGCCAAGACCTACTGCATCAAAATAAAAAAACATACGTTTGTTTTCTATACTTCTTGGTGCAATAAATACAACTATAGATGTTAGTATAGCTATCATTATATCTAAATTGTGAATAAACACATACGGTGGCAAGCTATCTAAAATAACATCTCTAATAATACCGCCACCAATTGCCGTTACAAGCCCAAGCACTGCTACGCCGAATAAATCCATTTGCTTTTTTATGCCAACAAGGGCTCCAGATGCTGCAAATGCCATAGTGCCAATAGCATCAAGTACATTAATCCAGCTAATCATAAAAGTTTTTAACAATTTTAAACATAAATTAACATACTTTTTGACATTTGATTATATGCCTTTTTATATTAAGCAAACCGATTCTTTTGCTTTAACCATCTCCATATGCTAATATCTAACATACTGACAGAATTTTGTCAAAACTAATATTTGATATTTATAATTTGATTGTGTATAATGGCAAAGGTTTATAGGAGGTTACATGAAAAGAACATTTCAACCACACAACACGCCAAGAAAAAGAACACACGGTTTTAGAATTAGAATGAAAACAAAAAATGGACGAAAAGTACTTTCAAGAAGAAGAGCAAAAGGTAGAAAAAGATTGGCAATTTAAAATTTGATTTTGAACATATAAAAAAGAAAGAAGAATTTACATATCTTTACCAAGAAGCATATAGGTATGTAAGTGAATTTTTTGTAGTTTTTTTGAAAAAAGGCAACGATATAAAAAATAAAGTTGCGGTTGTTGCAAGCAAAAAAATTGGCAATGCTGTGCTTAGAAATAAGGCAAAGCGTCGTATGAGAGAGGTTCTTAGGCTATCAAAAGAATACATAAAGCCAGGGACAATTATAATCATGATTGCAAGAAAACCTGTATTAACAGCAGATTTCAAGTTGTTAATGAAAACTTTTCGATTGTTGCTTGAAAAATTTTACTTATATGAATACAATAAACAAAATTCTTAGCGCTTTTTTTATTAAAGTAATTAGATTTTACCAGTTGTTTATATCACCTATTTTCCCAAATAGTTGTCGGTTTTATCCTACATGCTCAAATTACGCTATTGAAGCAGTAAAAAAATTTGGTTTTTTTGAAGGTTTTATATTATCTATATGGAGAATTTTAAGATGTGCTCCCTGGAGCAAAGGCGGATTTGATCCGCCAAAACCATTATTTAAGAGGAATAAAAATGCAAGAAAATGAAAAAAGAATTTTAATAGCTGTATTATTGACAGTACTCATTATTATGTTTTATGATTATTTTTTTATGCCAAAATCTCAAAATATTCCAACAAATATTGCAAAACAAACAACTAAAATTGAGCCAAATTTCAAAAATATTGAAAGTGTAAATAATACAAAAAATATGTTTGTAAATATTAACTCTAATGATTTAGAAGTTAGTATATCAAAGATTGATGGGTCAATTAAAGATCTTTATTTAAAAACCTACAAACAAGATAACAAATATGTTAATTTAGCAAATCCAACCTCTAAGATTGGTTTATTTTATACTCAGTTTGAAAACCCGTTGTATCAAAAACTAGCTCAAAATGGTGAATATAGTGTTAATGTTAAAAAACAAGGTGACTCTACCAACGTTTTGCTAACAAAATATGATGGCGATATTAAAATTGTAAAGCAATATACTTTTAAAAATTATGGGATTACTTTTGAAACTAGAATCTTTAAAAATACTCAACCTTTAAATTCTAACTACTTGCTTCTATTGGGTGAAAACTTTGGAAAATCTAGCAAAGACTCTCATGTAGGTGCCGTTGTATTAATAAATGACAAAATCAAAACTGATAAAGATATAAACCAAAATGAAAAATTATCGTGGATTGCGCTCGAAGATAAGTATTTTTGTATTGCTTTATACAATAATAATTACTTAAATGGTGGTTTTAAAGAAATTAACACTGACAAGTACATTTATGTCAACTTAGATACACAAAATTCAATTGCTGCATATGCTGGACCTAAATCTAGTTCAATTATATCATCTTACAACACCAAATTAGACAGAATTATTAGATTCGGTACATTTGGGTTTATTGGCAAACCACTACTTTATGTATTAAAATACCTGTATTCAATTGTTGGCAATTATGGTTTGGCTATTATTTTATTAACGTTTCTTATAAGATTAATTTTTTATCCGCTTACGTACAAATCATTTAAATCAATGAAAGAAATGGCGAATCTTCAACCTCAATTAAAAGAATTGCAGCTTAAATACAAAGGTAAACCCGAACTGTTAAATAAAGCTACTATGGAACTATATAAAAAGCATAAGGTTAATCCTCTTGGTGGGTGTTTGCCTATTATTATACAAATACCTGTATTTATCGCACTATACAATGTTTTACTTAATGCCATTGAACTCAGAAATGCACCGTTTATTTTTTGGATAACAGATCTTTCCGCTAAAGATCCATACTACATAACACCTATTATAATGGGCCTTACCATGTTCATACAACAGAAACTCTCTCCTTCAACGCTTGACCCTATGCAAGCAAAAATTATGCTATTTTTGCCAATTATATTTACAATCATGTTTATGGGTTTCCCGTCTGGTCTCGTTATATATTGGATTGCAAACAATATCTTTACCATTATACAACAACTTATTGATACAAGATTAATAAAGCTAAAGTCAAAATGATTAATGATGATGATATTATTGCTGCTATATCAAGTGGTTACGTTGAATCAGCCATTGGCATTATTAGGGTTAGTGGCAAACATTCGTTAGAATTATTGAAAAAGGTGTTTCACTCAAAAAAATGTGACTATAAGTCTAATAAAATATACTATGGTTTCTTAAAAGATAGTAGCTCAAAAATCATTGATGAAGTATTGGTTAGTGTTTTTAAAGCGCCACATTCATATACCGGTGAAGATTCTTTTGAGATTAACTGTCACGGCGGTTTGCTTATTATGAGAAATGTGCTAGAACTTATATTAGAAAATGGTGCACGTTTAGCAGAGCCAGGAGAATTTACAAAAAGGGCTTTTTTTAATAACAAGATAGATTTGGTGCAAGCTCATGCAATTGCTAATTTGATTCAGTCAAAAACTCAAAAAGCGCTTGATATTGCTTTTAATCAGTTACTTAAAAAAAATACTACAATAATTGATAATCTTAGAGAAAAAATTACATTTCTTATGGCTGAAAATGAAGTTATCATAGACCATCCAGATGAAAATTTAAGCACCAGCAACCTTAAAGAAAAGCTAATTTTGTTGAGTGAAATTACTCATCTAATTGAAAATTTATTAAATCATGCCAAAAAAGGACAATATTTTTTTGAAGGAGCTAATGTTGCTATAATTGGAAAACCCAATGTTGGAAAGTCAAGCTTGCTCAATTTATTAGTAGGCTTCAACAGAGCTATTGTTACTGAAATTCCCGGCACCACAACCGATATTGTCTCTGAAGTAATTAATTTGAACGGTATTCCTCTAAAAATTTTAGATACAGCAGGCATTAGACAACATTCAAACGAAATTGAATTTATAGGCATCCAAAAAACAAAAGAAATGATTGACAATGCAGATTTACTCATAGCCGTATTTGATTCAAGCAGAAACTTTAGTGATGAAGACAAAGTAATACTTGACATTATAAAATATAAAAAAAATGTTGTTACAGTTTTGAATAAATCAGATTTGCCAAAGAAATTTAATTTTACCTTTCTATCAGATCCAATTAACATTTCTTGTGAAAATAAAAAAGGCATTGATGATCTAAAAAATAAACTATACTCTACTTTACTAGAAGATTATAGTGAAAGTGAGATTATTTCTCTAAATACTAGTCAGGTTTTAGCTTTAAAATCAGCCTTAAAACAGGCTAAAAGAATTGCAAAATCATACAAAAAATTTTTAGATCCAGCCCTGATAAGTATTGAGTTGCAACAATTAGCTGATTATATTGAGCAAATAATTGGTAAAATAGAAAATGAAGATATCTTGGACAATGTCTTTAAAAATTTTTGTGTTGGAAAATAAAAATGTTTCACGTGAAACTTTAGAGGTAAAAGATGTATATCTATCCAAAAAGATACGATTGTATAGTTATAGGGGGAGGACACGCTGGTTGCGAAGCTGCTCTGATATGTGCTAGATTAAATCTAAATACATTGCTCATTACAATCTCAGTTGATGCTATTGGAGCCATGAGTTGTAATCCAGCAATTGGAGGCTTAGCTAAAGGGCACTTAGTTAAAGAAGTGGATATTTTTGGCGGCGAAATGGCTAGAAATATAGATGAAACTGGTTTGCAATTTAAAATTTTAAATAGAAGCAAAGGACCAGCTGTGTGGTCATCTAGAGCGCAAGCAGATATGCCAGCGTATAGATTGAGAATGAAACACATGCTTGAACATCAAAACCATTTGGAAGTTAAACAGGCAACTGTAGATGAAATTGTAGTTGAAGATGGCAAAATAAAAGGCGTGATAACAAATATTGGCAATGAATTTTTATGCGATGCACTCATTATTGCAAGCGGTACATTTTTAAAAGGCAAAATATTCATAGGCTTAAAAGAATTCCATGCTGGAAGAGCGTGGGAACCGCCAGCAGATAAATTATCAGAAAGCTTAGCCAAAGCTGGACTTGTCATAGGTAGACTAAAAACTGGCACAACACCAAGACTAGATGCAAGAACAATCGATTTTGATGCACTAGAGCCACAATTGGGCGATGAAAACCCTATAGCTTTTTCATTTAAAACAAAAAATTTTAATCCGCCAAACTATCCATGCTATCTTGCTTATACAAACGAGCAAACGCACACAGTCATTCGCTCAAATTTAGATAAATCGCCACTATACAGCGGTATGATACATGGCATAGGCACAAGATACTGCCCTTCCATTGAAGATAAAGTTGTTAAATTTCCAGATAGAGAAAGGCACCAAATTTTTTTAGAGCCTCAAGATGCAAATTCAAATGAAATTTATGCTGATGGCTTAAATACTTCGCTTGACTATGAGGTGCAAATAGCATATTTAAGGACTATAAAAGGTTTAGAAAATGTTGAAATTGTAAGGCCTGGATATGCTATAGAATACGATTTTGTAAACCCAATTCAATTAAAACATACACTGGAAACTAAAAAAGTTAGAGGATTATTTTTAGCTGGACAAATAAATGGAACTAGCGGCTATGAAGAAGCTGCAGCTCAAGGTATGGTAGCTGGTATTAATGCTGCAATGTATTTAATGGACAAAGAGCCTTTTATTCTTGGAAGGGACGAAGCCTATAGTGGCGTCATGATTGATGACCTTGTAACACGAGGTGTTAAAGAACCTTACAGAATCTTTACATCAAGAGCCGAGTATAGATTGCTATTAAGGGAAGACAACACCCATTTTCGTTTAGCAGATAAATCTTACAGGTATGGGCTTATAGACAAAGAACATTACGCTTTAATACAAGAACATATAAAAAAGTTGAATGAAACATTGTCGCATTTCAAAAACACCTATGTGATGCCAACACCCCAGTTTAATAAAAAACTAGAATCCATAAACACCAAACCAATCAAAACAAAAGTGAGTTTGTCAAAATTACTTGCAAGGCCAGAAGTTAACTACAAAACACTTCAAATCATACTAAACAATTTACCAGATTTAAATGAAACTGAGATCCAACAATTAGAAATAGAAATCAAATATGAAGGATATATAAATTTACAAAAACAACAAATAGAAAAATTTAAAAAAATGGAAAATATAATAATTCCTGACAATTTTAACTATGATAATGTTCCCGGCTTATCGGCAGAAATTAAAATGCGACTAAAAGAAGTGTTACCAAAAACTTTGGGTCAAGCAATGAGGATACCAGGCATGACACCAGTTGCAATTCAGATAATTAGTATATTTTTACACAAAAAAAATGTCCAATCGAAACCAGCTTGAAAGTTTATTAAAAGATTTAGGTATATCAAATACAGATATTATTGAAAAGATAATTCTATACATAGAGAATCTAGAAAAATGGAATAAAGCTATCAATCTTACATCTAAAAACTTTTATATTGAAAATCATATTAAAGATAGTTTTATGTTTTTCGAGCTTTTTAGAGAACCAAAAGGAGCTCTATTAGACATAGGTTCAGGCAATGGCTTTCCTGCAATAATATTAACTATAATATGCAAAAAACTTCATACAACCATGATTGACTTAAATTCAAAAAAATGTGCATTTTTAAGAGATACTTCTTTGAAGTTATCTCTTAATGCAACTGTTATAAATGGAAACATATTAAATCTCGAAAATCAAGAAAAATTTGATTTTATAACAATAAGAGGCTTAAAGCTCGATGAAGTTATAGAAACAAAACTTTCTTTGTTTTTAAAAGAGACAGGTAGTCTCCTTGCTTGGACATACCCGCCACCTGTTTTGGAAAAATTTAAGCTAATAAAATCAATAAATAGAAAAAACAAGTACTTACACTTATACATTAAAGAACAGGTGGCGCAACAACCCATATAGTCTCTACATCCACATCGCCTACATTCTTATAATAATGAGGCAAAAGTGATGAAAAATAAAAACTATCGCCTGCTTCTAAAACAGCAGTTTGACCGCCAATGCGCAATTCTAGCTTACCTTTTAAAATATAGCCAAACTCTTCACCATTGTGCCTGTGTTCACCTTGAGAATCACACCCTACAGGAACAATTTTATATAAAGGCTCCATCATTTTATTTGAAATCTTTGAAACAAGGAGCTCTGCTTTAATATGGCTACTTGGATATATAATCTGTGTACGTTCATTTTTGGTCAAAAAAATCTTATCTTGCTGTTTTTCGTCGCTAAGCAAATCTTTTACTTCAATATCTAAACTCTCTGCTAATTTTTTTAAGATACTAATAGAAGGCATTGCCTTACCAGTTTCTATCTGGGATATATATGCATCTGTACATCCAACTTTTTCTGCTAAAGCTTTTAGCGTTAAACCTTTCTTTTTTCGTTGTGATTTAATCTTCTCTGACATTTCCATGATAACTTTAACCTCCTTCCTAACAAATAGCAAAAGGCATTATACAACCTTTTGCTATTTAAATCAAGTAAAAAATAATTAATTATGTTGTTAAATCAAACTGAGCTTTAATAGCTTCATACATACCATACCATGCAGCTAGTGCTACAATAATGCCCTCATAGCCAGCAAATGTTGTTATAGCCTTGCTTCCTGTATAGTGCCCAATATCAAGCAAAATAAATAAAATAATAAGTAACACAAAGATTGTTATTATTGTGGTATTTTTAGTTTTGAACACTAACACAGTCAAAATTGCTGTAAAAATGGTCCAAGCTATTAGAGTAATTCCAAGCGCTGCGCCAAAAGCATCCATAGGTATCCATTTCCATATAGGACCCATATAGATTAAAAACGCTAACGCAATCCAAAAAGCCCCATACCCGGTAAACGCTGTCATACCAAATGTGTTACCAGTTTTAAACTCGAAATAACCCGCGATAAACTGCGTTAGGCCACCATAAAACAAACCCAAAGGCAATACTGCAAACAAAGCAGCAGGCACCAACCCTGCATTGGCGCAATTAAGCACAAATGTTGTTAAAGCAAATCCGCCCAACCCTACTGCACCTGGATTGGCCATTTTCCCATCAGCCATATAACACCTCCCAAAGAATTTCTTTAAAATATAAGATATATTAAATTCATATAAATGTCAAGTGAAAAATTAATTAAACTTTATATACGCGAACGACCACGTGTTAATATTAAATATAAATCTAAATAGTTTGATGATTTGCGAATAATTGAGCGCTTTATTAAATAAGGATTATATTGGGAAGTATTAATAGCTTGACCAATTATGTATGCACGTTTGAAGCCTTCTTTCTTTAATTCTTCGATAACAGCATTGTTAAAATTGCCAAAAGGGTATGCAAAATCCTCAATATGCGCATAATTAGACAATATCTCTTTAGATGTTTTTAGATTAAAAACAATTTCACTCATAGACATTTCTGATAAATGCTTATGTACATGAGAGTGCGAACCTATTTCCATTCCCATATCAATAAGTTCTTTTATATCATCCCCGTCTAACATATCAACATTATCCATTTTAGAACCAATATAGGCCGTTGATATAAAAAACATACCAGTATAATTGTATTTTTTTAAAATTTTTGCAGCCTCCAAATTATTTTTATAACCATCATCAAAAGTAAAAAACACAAACTTCTGATTTCTATACAACTTATTGTCTAAAATCGTTTGAATTTGACTAGATTTAATAGATTGATAACCCATTTTTTTTATAAACTTTACATGTTTTTCAAAATTATTAGGACTGACTGTAAACTTATCTAAACCAGATGAATACTTATTGTTATCTATGCTATGATACAATAAAACCACAATACCTTTTTTTGGAATGCGATAAAAATTGTACCTCATCAAAAATATAATTAACAGAATAACAATTAATGTTAATATCATTTAGAGGCAATCTCTTTAATTTTAGCATATTTTACTAAGTGATAGAAGCTAGAAAGAAGTGCAAATAAAGTACCATTATAACCATCCAAAAAAGCACCACGCAAAACAAATCTCTTGAATAATTCCAAAATAAATCGCAATATTGGATGAATTTTTTTTTCATTTTTTAAAGAGGCAGACAATGTTGTGTAGTGATTGAGTTTTTCAATATAGTCAGTTAAATTTTTATAACTGTAATGCAAAATCTTGCCTTTCAAATAAGAAGCTTTAGAGGATTGAACTTTCTCATGCACTAATGATTCGCTAAATTTAAAATTTTTTCTAAAAAGTCTTAAGTGCCAATTTTGTGCACCTCCAAAACGCAAAGGTTTGCCCAAAAAAACGAGTTGTATTTTTATATAGTAGCTATCAAAAATTGTTTCGTTGATAGCTTTAAGTATCTCATTTTTTAAACGTTCAGTAACGACTTCGTCAGCATCAATACTTAGCAACCAATCCGTCGATAATTTTTCTAATGCAAAGTTTTTTTGATCTCCATAATTGATAAATTTGCGAAAATAAACAGAATCTGTGTATTTTTTCGCAATCTCTACCGTTTTGTCAGTGCTATAAGAATCTACAACTATGATTTGATCACAAAACTGAACACTTTTTAGGGTGCGCTCTATGTTATCTTCTTCATTGTACGTTATAATGGCGCATCCAATGCTCATTACTCACCTAAAAGTCGGTTTCTTGCATCCTCGCTCATCATTGATGGATTCCAAGGTGGATCCCACACTACATCTACAAATACATCTTTTGCCCCAAGTTCCATTACTTTCTCTCTAATATCTTCAGTAATCGGTATATGCAGTGGACAACCAGGTACTGTCAATGTCATGGTTACAACGACCACATTTTCATCATCAATTGATATGTTATACAAAAAACCTAAAGAAACGATGTCTAAACCTAATTCAGGGTCATATACGTTTTTAAGTGCCTCTACAATTGCTTTGGTAGTTAGTTTCATTTATTCTCCTTTTTTAGTAGTTTAAAAGGAACTACATTTCGTTTGTTCTTTTTAATCTTTAGCTTTTTAATATTAAATTTATCTAGAATCTTATTTTCGTTTTTTAAAAATTTTATGGTAATAATGTGTTCTGGACTCATAATAATTAAACGCCCATCAAACATAGAATCTCTGGCGTCGAGTGGCTTTATAATGATTTTTCCATCAACTTCTTTATAGGTATTGACATTTTCTAATTTTATACCCCAATAGCTTTGCTCATCCAAAAATGATAGCAAATCATCGCTATCGATATTTTCTACTGTCCCTATGTAGCTTTCCCCGCTAATTAGGTCAACTTTTACCCAAACATCTTTCATTGTTTACTCCATAATTGGTATTTTTTTATAAAACTCATGCTGTTGTTCAAATGCATAAGCAACTTTTAATAATATATCCTCCCTAAAGACATTTGACAAGATCTGTAAACCAAGCGGTAAATTATTGGAACTAATGCCACAAGGTACACTGATTGCTGGAAGGCCCGCAAGATTAGCTGGAATTGTAAATGTGTCAGACAGATACATATCAAGCGGTTTTGTAACTTCTCCAATCTTAAATGCATCAGTGGGTGTAGTGGGCAAAATTATTGCATCTAAATTGGAAAAAGCTGTGTCAAAATCCATTTTTATTAAATTTCTCAAACGCAATGCACGCAAATAATAAGCATCATAGTAACCACTTGATAAAACGTATGTACCAAGCATTATTCTGCGTTTCACCTCTGCCCCAAAGCCTTCACTTCGAGTATTTACATACATTTCTTCTAAAGACTGCGTCTGACTTCTATAACCGTACTTTACACCATCAAAACGTGCTAAATTGCTCGAAGCCTCAGCACATGCAATGATATAATAATCAGATATAGAGTATTTTATGTGCGGTAACTCAACCTTTTTAATAACTGCACCCAATTTGGTAAAAGTATCAATAGCATTATCAATAGAGCGCGCAATATCATCTGAAACAGAAGTTAAAGCATCTTCATAAACACCTATTTTGACACCACTTAAGTCTTCACTTAAGCACTCTAAATAGTTAGATGCTTCAATATTAACAGACGTGGAGTCGTTTTGGTCAAAACCAGCTATAATGTTCATTAGTAAACTTGCATCTTTCACATCGCGAGTTATAGGTCCAATTTGGTCCAAGCTTGAAGCAAAAGCCACAAGGCCAAAACGTGATACACGACCATACGTAGGCTTTAAACCTACAACGCCACAAAAGCTAGCAGGTTGTCTAATAGAGCCGCCTGTATCCGAACCCAAAGATGCGATAGCCAAACCAGACGCAACTGCAGCAGCTGAACCACCGCTTGAGCCACCACTGACTCGCTTTCTATCCCATGGGTTTCTAACAGGGCCAAAGAAAGATGTTTCGCACGAAGAACCCATTGCAAATTCATCCATATTTGTTTTGCCAATAAAATTAGCTCCTGATTGTTTTAATCTTTTGATAACCGTTGCATCATAAATACTTTCAAAATTGAAAAGCATTTTTGAAGCGCATGTTGTTTTGGTACCCTTTACCATAATATTATCTTTAATTGCTATAGGTAAGCCTTTAAGCATGCCATCTTTTGACTTAAAATCTTCTATTACACTAATATAGGCATTAATTTGGCTATTTTTTGCTTTTATGCGCAAAAGTAACTGCTCATAAACCTCTTTAGATGTAATTTCTTTTTTTTCTACTAAATCAACAAGCTCGTGTAATGTTTTATCAATCATCTTAATTCTCCACTAGATTATCTTTGGAACTACAAAAAACCTGTCGTATTGTTGAGGTGCGTTTTTTAGAATTTCTTCAATATCAAACAACTTGTTTGCGATGTCTTCTCTAAAAAAATTATTCCTTCCAAGCGGATTTGATAGTGACTCTACATTTGTTAAGTCTAACTCATCTAATTCTTTCATATATTCTAAAATATCATTTAATTGACTATTAAATTTTTCAAGATCATTGTCTTGAAATTTTAATTTTGACAATTTTTCCAATTTTTTTATCTCTTCCTTACTAATCATTTTTACACCCCTAATAGATTGCTCGCTTAAAGTACAAACCAGATGCTGGAGCTTTAATAGTAGATAAGCTCAAAGCATTGTTTAGAGCATATACAATTTGGCTGGAGGATACAATACCTTTGGCATAGGCTACCATTGTGCCCACAATCAACCTTACCATACCTCTTAAAAACGAATGACCTCTTATAAAAATTGCCACAAACGCATTTTTTTGCTTAATCCTTATATACTGTATAAAACGTTGCGTTTTATTATTTTTAGAAGATTTTGAAAATGCTCCAAAATCTTTGAATCCTACGAACAAATTTTTAACTTCATTCAGCTTTAATATATTCAATTTTGGTACATGCCAAACATAATTTTTTAGAAATGGCATACATACTTCCGCAGTATTTATAATATACACATAATCTCTAAAAATACAACTATAGCGAGAATGAAAATTCTCTGGCACTATACGTACGCTTAATACTCGAATTTGAGGTTTAAGTAAAGCATTCAGTGCTTTTTTTAAAACTTGAGCATCTAAAAATTTATCTGTATAAAAATCAATGACCTGACCTAGCGCATGAACGCCTGCATCGGTTCGGCCTGCATAATTGATAGTAATACAAAAACCAAAGAGCTTTTTTAGTGCAAACTGAATTTCTCCTTGAATTGTGCGTTTATTTTTTTGTATTTGCATGCCATGCAAGTTTGTACCATCATAGGATATCTTAAGCTTATAGCGAATGTGCTAGCCCCCAACCATTATTTTTGGTATTCTTAGCGTTGGTTCTCCATCAGTTACAGGCACTCCTTGATTTTCTTTACCGCATGTGCCAACTTCTGTGCCAAAATCATCGCCGACCATATCAATCTCTTGTAATATTTTTGGTCCATTGCCAATAAGCGTTGAACCTCTAACCATGTGTTTAACCTTGCCTTTTTCTATTAAATAGCCTTCTGCAACCTCAAACACAAAATCACCAGTAATGGGGTTAACCTGACCACCGCCCATTTTTTTTACAAGTAACCCATAATCTACGCTGCTTATTATATCGTCTTTGTTATCGTTGCCTGGCAAAATGTATGTATTGGACATGCG
>JAVRLY010000035.1:0-13100 GCA_031960885.1 Desulfurella sp.
CAATATCGCCAAGCCCAGCAGCTCCAAGCATTGCATCTACAAGTGCATGCAACAAACAATCACCATCTGAGAAAGAGTATGCGCCAATATCGCTATCAATTTCAATGCCGCCAATGATTAGTTTATAGTTTTTTCCCAATCTGTGCAAATCGTACCCAATGCCCACTCTATACATGTTAATATTGTAGCATATTAGAAATTGATAGTAAAACCTTTTGGATGAGTAGTATCTTTTTTTGTTTTGATAATGGCTTTTGGAAAATAAAAACCACCATTAGATACTATTAAGTTTGGTATATCCAGTTGATAGATTTCAGGTATTTGCCAAAAAGCCTCGCTAAGTCTTATAAAAAAATCGCTTAACTGTTTTTTGATTGAAATGTTTAGTATATTTTTATTGTCAATTAAATTGATTAAATCTTCGCAATCTGAGAGCGTTAAAGGTAGTATTCTAACAACAGGAGACTTGTAGGCAATGTTGATTTCGCTTATGTAATAAGAAATTCCTATTATGGCACTAAATAGCTTGTCATAGGCTATACCTATGCTTATAGTGTATAAGCTATCTTCAATAGCAGCTGGGTTTATACCTAAAAGCTCAAAAAATAACCTTACTTCCATTTGTGTCAATTGGTATGTTTTTGTGCTTTTTGATAGATTGCTAATGTAGTTGCGTGCTTCTTTTATGTTAAAGTTTTGTAAATCTTCGCTCCAAAAGTCGGGTATTTTTTTATAATTTGCATACCAGATAAGTTTTCCCAAAGCCCTCAGGGAGCGTTCAACAAAAGCGAATACGGGAATTTTTTTCTTTAGATGTTCTTTTTCTAATATTCTGTTTTTGTATTGCAGATAAGACAAGATATTGACTATGACTGTTTTATTATGCTCAATAGAATTAACTGTGTTTAAAATTTCGTTTAGAAAGTTATCCAAAAAATCACTACTTATATCTAAAGGGGGCGCAAAAATCACAACAATGTAATGAGAAGTCGATTGTGTTAAAAGCTCAATTAATGCATTTTTGTATGTTTCAATTTCAAAATTCTCAATATAAGCAATCCTATCTAGTTGTAAATTATTTGCTTCAAATGTATCTATTGCCATAAGATTTGCGCCAATAGAGTTTGATATCAATGATACATAGTTTGATTCGGACAAAAAATCACATGCATATGCAAGTAGTACATCGTCTAAAAGCTCTTCCAATGTTTCTGCTCTAATAATACCTGTCTGTTTAAATAAACCATCTACTGTGAAATCAGTATTAGAAAACACTACACTCTCATGTCTATTAATTGTTAGACTAATTGGAGTTTTTCCTGATTTAACAGCAAAAATAGGTTTTTGCTTAGAAATTTTTCTTGCAAGCAAAGAAAATCTAGCAGGGTTACCAAATGAATCAAGGTATAATACTATTATGTCAATATTTTTATCATCTTGCCACAAATAGAGCAAATCATTGCTAGATACATCCACTTTATCTCCTAAGCTTGCAAAACAGCCGATGCCTAAGCCAATGTGCTCAAAAAAACCAACTAAGCTTATTCCAAGCAAATTGGAATGTGTGGCAATAGCTATATTCCCAACTTTTGGCAATTTTATTGGGCTTATATTTACTTTTGTATCTATTGTGTTATAAAAAAAGCCAGTTGAGTTTGGTCCAATTAAACGAACCCCCTGTTTTCTTATTAGATTAATTACTTCTGATTTCATAGGTTCATTTAGTTTGACTACTATTATTAAGACCTTCAGTGTATCTAACATCAAAAAATTTAGTACATTTTTACAATCAAACACATTTACAACTAGTATATCTGGTTTTTCATCGTTGACTTTTTTTATTATGTCGCACTCTGAGTTTATCATTATTGCATTTTTGTTGGATTGATATATGTTTTGCCAAAGTGGGCTGTTGCTACCAATATAAATAAGCTTTTGGGGTTTGATTAAATTGGATAGTGAAGCTTGTGTGGCAAACTTTTCTCTCACTAAGCGCAAAGACATGACTCTGTTGAATCTAGATAATGGCAATTTTAAATGTATTGTTGAAGAGTCAAGTTTTTCGTGTGAAAGCTCAAATCCGCTATTTTTAAAAACACCAATCATATTGTAATTGTCTGCAAGCACTAGTGCTTCTAGTTCTTTTATACCGGCAAGCCAGGCAAACTTGGCTAATTCTTCAAGCAGTAGTGTGCCAATGCCTTTGCCTTGAAATTTATCTTGAACTAAGAAACTCACCTCTGCGCTTTGCGGGTTTTGTCCCATATTGTAACTAGCTATACCTACAATTTTGTCTTTAACAATACATGCTAAAGTCACGTTATTTGAATCATTTTTAGTTAGAGATTCTAATAGTTTGTCATCTATTTGATTGGTTGCACTAAAGAACCTATAATATCTACTTTCTGGCGATGTTTCTGAAATTAGTTCTCTAATTTGTTCTTTTTCATTTGGTTTAATTTTTCTTATACTACATAGCGTTCCGTCTTTTAAAATTAGTTTTCGCATAATATTTTCTTTATTAAAATATTCTAACGATATTAATACATATTTATTGCTATTTGTCAAATTAATTAATTATATAATGTTTTGCTTGATAAATATGCAAAATAAAAATATAATGTTAAAACTTGGAGGTGGATTGTGAGTTATAAAATAACACAAGTTTCTGTATTTATAGAAAATAAAAAAGGGCGTTTTTTTCATGTAACACAAATTTTAAAAGAGCATAACATAAACATAAGGGCTCTAAATTTGGCAGATACAAACGATTTTGGTATTTTGAGGTTTTGTGTAGATAAACCCGATGAAGCATATGAAGCTTTAAAAAAAGAACATTTTATTGTCAAAAAAAATGATATTTTGGCGGCCTTGATGGATGATAAACCAGGTGGTTTAATGCATTTGCTTGAAGTTATAAATAAAGCTGATTTAAACATAGAGTATGTTTACACATTTGTTAATGCAAAAGATGGCCATGCTGTAATACTATTGAAATTTGAAGATATTGAGGAAGCTTATAATAAGCTAAAGGACAAAATAACTTTTTTGGATCAAGAGTATTTTAAACAAAATTAAAAAGGAGCTTTTATGTTTGAACCTGAGTTTGAACTCTTAGATAGAGACCAAATTGAACAACTCCAAATAGATAGATTGCAAAAAACAGTTAAATATGCTTATGAAAATGTGTCTGTGTATAGAGAAAAATTTGATAGTGCAAAAATTAAGCCAGAGGATATAAAAAGTTTGGATGACATTGTAAAGTTACCATTCACAACAAAAGAAGATTTTAGAAAAAACTATCCATATGGTATGTTTGCTATAAATGTGAAACATCTTGCGCGCATTCACGCATCAAGCGGAACAACAGGCAAATCAACTATTGTAGGTTATACCAAAAAAGACCTTGACACATGGAGCAGTTTGGTTGCAAGATTAGCTGCTTGTGCTGGTGTCACGCGTGACGATATTGTGCATATAGCATTTGGTTATGGCTTATTTACAGGTGGTTTTGGACTTCATTATGGACTTGAAAAGTTAGGCGCTACAATTATTCCAGTTTCAAGTGGAAACACAAAAAGACAAGCTCAGTTGATTACTGACTTAAAACCTACAGTGCTTGTGTGTACGCCTAGTTATGCTTTGCATATTGGAGAAACACTTGTAAAAGAAGGTATTGATATAAACAATATTAGTCTAAAAATTGGTTTATTTGGTGCGGAGCCGTGGAGTGAGCAAATGCGTAAAAAAATTGAAGAGAGTTTACATATCAAAGCTTATGATAACTATGGCCTAAGTGAAGTAATTGGGCCTGGTGTTAGTGCTGAGTGTGAATATCAAAATGGTATGCATATCTTTGAAGATAATTTTTATGCAGAAATTGTTGATCCAAATACTTTACTTCCTGTTAAAGATGGAGAATATGGAGAACTAGTTATTACAACACTTACTAAAGAAGCTTTGCCTGTTATTAGATACAGGACAAGGGATATTACAAAATTGGATAAGCAAAAATGCCATTGTGGTAGAAGTATGGCAAGAATGTCAAAGCCCATCGGCAGAAGTGACGATATGATGATAATAAGGGGTGTAAATGTTTTTCCAACACAGATTGAAGAGGCATTATTTAATATTGAAGGCGTCATGAGTGCTTATCAGATTATTTTAGAAAGAGAAGAGGCTTTAGATAAAGCAACGCTGCTTGTAGAAATAAATGAGAATATTTTCTTTGACGAGATGAGACAGCAAAGGTTAATGCTTGAGCATATTAAACATGAGTTAAAAACGATATTAGGTATAGAGTTTGAAGTAAAACTTGTAGAACCATACAGCTTAGAACGCAGTGAAGGAAAAGCAAAACGTATTATTGATAAAAGAGGTATTTACTGATGAAAACACTGTGGGCGCCTTGGAGAATGGCATATATCCTAAGTGAAAAAAAGCCGAATGAGTGTGTTTTTTGTAAAGCTTTTGAAGATAAAAAAGATGAAGAAAACTATGTACTTTATAGGAGCAATTATTGTTTTGTTATAATGAATATATTTCCCTATAATCCAGGCCATATAATGGTTGTTCCAAACAGGCACATTAGTCATATTAAATTGCTTGACGACAAAGAAAGCATTGATATTTTTTCTACAATTCAAGCATTTTGCGATATCTTAGAAAAAGCTTTCAAACCAGATGGTTTTAATATTGGAATGAATATTGGAACGCATGCTGGCGCTGGTATAGCAGACCATATACATTTTCATATAGTTCCACGATGGAATGGTGATACAAACTTTATAAGTACAATTTGCGATACGAAAGTTATATCAGAAGGTTTACGTCAAACATATAATAAGATAAAGGAGTTCATTTGAAAATTTTTAAAGTTTCAATAGTGTTGTTTTTTGCATTTTTTACTTTTTTAGCAGCATATTACAATCAAAGCAAAGATATTGATTTAAATTTATTTGGCAAACATCTGCAATGTCCACTGTGGTTAGTAATAAGTGTGTTTTTTTTACTTGGTTTGATAGCAAATCAAATCGTTTGTATTATAGATGATATACACTACACAAAGAAGATCAAAGAATATAAGAAACTGATAAAGCAGTTAAAAGATGAAGTGGTTTCTTTGAGAAAGTTAACCATAAAGCAAGATGATTGATTTTTTAAGATCAAATGCTCTATATTTGCTTAGCGGTGCAATAGCTTTATCAATTTTGGCGTACTATATATTGAAAGCTCAGAAAAGAAAACTGCAAAAAAGAAAAATTATACTTTATTTAAAGGGTATAAACTACATTATAGAAGATAAAACGGATAAAGCGATTGAAGAGCTTACAAATGCCATTGACCTTGAACCAGACCTTGTAGATGTGTATATTAGTATTGGAAATCTTTTTAGAAAAAAAGGCGAGATTAATAGGGCACTCATTATACACAAAGGTTTACTTGCAAGAAAACTAGATAGAGAAAAAAAGATTGAGGTTTATATAAATATTGGCATAGATTACAAAAAAGCTGGGTTATACGATCGGGCAAAGGAAACATTTAAGAATGCATTGTCGCTGGATCCCAAAAATCAAACAGTTAAGAAATATTTAGAAGAGGTGTATGAAGATTCAAAAGATTGGGAAAGCGCACTTGAGTGGCAAAAACGTTTTGGTGAAAACAAAAAAATTACTGCCCACATTTATTGCGAATTAGGAAAAAAAGTTCTAAAGGAATCAAATGATGTTGATTTAGCCTATCATTATTTTTCTCTGGCTTTAGATGATGATAAAAATTGCTTTGATGCACTGTTAAGTTTAGGTATCTTGCACTATGCCAAAAATGATAAAAAAGAAGCTTTTCAATTGTGGTTTAGAGCCGTAAATGTCAAAAATGAATTTTTCCACTTAATCTTGGATAAAATTCAAGATAAGACAGATATGTATAATTTTATAAAGAAAGTACTAGTTTATAATCCCAAATCTTATTACATCCTATACTTCAGTGCTTTGTACTTATTAAAGATTGATAAGCATAAAAAAGCGTTTTCACTTTTAAATATGATGCTAAAAAATAACAATGTACCGCAAAACGCTTTACTGCTTGCAATAAAATGCTTGGCAAAAGACATTAGTAATGAAAAACTTGATTTTTTGACATCTAAGCTCCAAAACAATATAAAGTATGTGTGCAAATCCTGTGGATACTCTACGCATCTATTCTTTTGGAAGTGCCAAAAATGCAGAACTTGGGATAGTGTTAAAGTGGAGCTATAAATGTTTTATGCATTAGAAGGAAGGGTTACACTTAAAAAACATTCAACTGTTGTATTAAATATAGGTGGTATTCATTTTGACATTACAGTAAGCTTATTAACCTATTTAAGCGTTGAAATAAATCAGAAAGCTAAGCTATTTACCGAATTGGTTGTTAGTGAAAATGGTTTTAGATTGTATGGTTTTTTAAGTGAAGAGGAAAAGTATTTATTTAACGAATTAAGAAAAATAACAAAAATTGGTGCGCGCACAGCTATATCAATACTATCGAAATTTTCTCCACAAGAGTTAAAGTATATAATTGCAAATAAAAAGTTAGATCAACTGTTAAGTGTGCCAGGTGTAGGAAAAAAAACGGCCAGTACAATTATTTTGGAGTTATCCGACAAAGTGCTTGCAAGCGACGAAAAGCTAGTAGAGTTATTGGATATTTTAACAAATAGTTTAGGGTTTTCAAAAGAACAAGTTTACCCGATTGTAGAAAAAATCTACCAAGAAAAGCCCGATTTGGATGTCGCGAGCTTAATCAAGGAAATATTAAAAAGGTTGCGACAATGAAGCCTTTGAGTGTATCGGAAGTAACAAAACAAATAAAAGACTTGCTTGAGTGGAACTTTTCTGAAGTGTTTGTAGAAGGCGAAATATCCAACCTAAAATTTTCTAGTTCAAAGCACATTTATTTTAACTTAGTAGATTCAAAAAGTGCACTAAAGTGCGTTATTTTTAAATCCAATGTGAGTGAAAGCATAAAAAAGCAACTAACAGATGGCCAAAAAGTTATAGCGCTTGGGCGTTTGGGTGTTTATGAACCATACGGTGAGTATCATTTAATTGTGTCATTTATACAAGGCATCGGTGATGGTTTAAAATATAAAAAGCTTGAAGAAGATAAAAAATTCTTACTTGAAAAAGGGTACTTAGAAAACAAACGCCAACTTCCAATGTTTCCCAAAAGGGTAATTGTTGTAACAAGCCCGCATGGTGCTGCCATAAAAGATATACTAAATATACTCAAAAGACGCTCATCAGGGTTAGAAATAATTATCTACCCCACAACAGTCCAAGGCGATAATGCCAAGAAAGAAATTTTAGAAGCAATTGAGTTTGTTAATAAGAATTACTTAAGATTGAATCTTGATGTGTGTATACTCACAAGAGGGGGAGGCTCAATTGACGATTTGTGGGTGTTTAACGATTTAGATATTGCCATTGCTTATAAAAATTGTGCTATTCCAACAATAAGTGCTATCGGTCACCAAATAGACCAAACCCTTTGCGACTTGGTAGCAGACATAGCCGCTGAAACGCCGTCTGCAGCTGCAGAACTATTAACAAAAGCATGGGTTAGTGCAAATGAAGCCGTATCAATGCTTGAAAAAGCCATTCTTTCAAATTTTAAAAGAATTTTAAATTTAAAAACATACTTGCTAGCTGTTGTTTGGTCTGAAAGACTCGTTAAATTTATGAATAACTATATAGAGATTCGTATGCTTAAAGTTGATAATTTATGCTCTCAAATAGAACGTCAAATGCAAAATATATTGTTTATAAAAGACAAACAACTTAAATATACAAAAAGCGCAATAATTCATCAACACCCTATCAATAAGCTACATTTACAAAAACAAACGTACCTTCGATATAAAGATTCGCTTATAACATCTATGCAAAAAATACTTTTTATAAAGAAACATTCTATAGAGAACCTAGAAAGCAAGATTAATGCTTTATCACCACACAATGTACTAAAAAGAGGTTTTTCTATTACTTATACACAAGACAATAAAATTGTAAGAAGCAATAACGATATTGAAATTGGCGAGACTATTTATACAAGGTTGGCTTTTGGCAGCATTGAATCAATTGTATCAAAAAAGCACTTAGTGGATGCCAAAATAAACACTAAAAATTAGTATCAAAAAGACCAATATTGATATAAGGCTAAAGCGAAAATCACCTTCTATTAAATAGAGGATGGCAAGGCACAAAACCCTTACAACAGGCGTTAGCATTAATACTATTACACCCGCATAAAATGTGGCATTGGCATCAAAAGTATACAATCCTTTAAGTATACCAATGAAACTTTGCTCAAAATGATTAGTTTTATTAAAAAAGCTTTCAACTATTGATATACAAAATAAAATCAAGCTTAATGAAACGCCAATTTGTAGTATTTTTGCAATAAACTTATTAATATCAAACCTCATTTGACACCTTTTATGAACATTTCTATTGCTAAATAGACAAGAAACAGCACAAATACTTTTTTGATTTTGTTTGGTTGAATTTTTTTGACAATTGGCATAGATAGTTTTGAGCCCAACACTACGCCTATAACTATTAATGATACAGCAAGTGGATTTTTTAGATAACCTTTTCCAAAATAGATAAATGCGCCAGCAGCTGCCGTCACACCTATCATAAAGTTGCTTGTAGCAGCAGCAACTTTAATAGGTACCTTGCAAAACGTATTCATAGCAGGTACCTTTAACACGCCACCACCAATGCCAAGAATGCCAGAAAAGGCACCAGCTAAGGCACTTATTGTTAAGCCAGCGCCTAAGTTTTTAACATCGTATTCAATATTTTTTTTAAGCGCAAAATCATAATAGCTGCTTGCATAAACACTTTTTGTTTGCAAGTAATTGTTTTTGCCCAAGTCCTCTTTATGGTGATACATAAAATATGCAATAAATCCCATAACAAAAGAAAAAAGTAGTTCAATTGTCTTTGTGCTCAGTAAAGTAGCGATAAATGCCCCAGAAATAGCGCCAAGTGTTGTGGCAAGCTCTAGTGTTATACCCAGTTTCATATTTGTTATTTTGTTGTAAACATTTTCGCTTGCTACAGCGCTGCTTGTTGCAATGATTGAAATCAAGCTGATTGCTACGGCTTGGTGAATAGGAAAATGCAAAAAAATTACAAGCAAAGGTACGACAAATGTACCGCCACCAATCCCAAGCATTGCGCCAAAGACGCCACTTAAAACACCCATTAAAACTAACAAAAAAAATTCAAACATTACATTTACCTTTATAAACGATTTTAGCTGCTAAATAGGCAAAAAAAGCCAGAAACAATCCTGCTATATCATCTATTGCATAGTGATACCTCAGAGCAAGTGTTGCTAAAATGAGTATAATTACAAGCGGCAAAATTGCATAACCAACTTTTTTGTTTGTATCAAAAATAAGCATATTAGTTAGTACTGATATTGCTACATGACCACTTGGAAAGCAATCTTGCTTTATGTGTTCAAACCTATCTAAAAATGTATAGATAAACTCATATATTGAACCACCCTGAATGGGTTGACTAAATGAAATGCTATAGCGTGGCCCAATTGCAGGCATAAGTATGTAGCCAATATAAGACAAATAATAGGCTAAAGATAGCGCAAACAGTGAATATTCAAGCTTTACAAAGTATTTCTTTTTATATAAAACATACAAGAACACAAGTGGTAGAAAATAGTAAAATGTATAAAATATAGAAAAAATATCATTGAACATTGGTTTATTAAAGGCGTAAAAGTAGGTTGCGATAGGTTTTGAAAACAACCAATTGTCAATTCTAATCAAGTAAATATCTTTATTTTTGGGTTGTAAAAAGGGAACAATCCATGCAAGTGATTCAAAAACAAAACCCAAAAAAACAGCTGGATAAAAGTATCTCAAGATTGTTAAAAAGTATCCCTTTTGGGATTTGAAAATAATCAAAAACACTATTGCCACTATAAACGCATAAGATAAAATTAAGAATAATGCTGCTGGTACGCTATGTCTAAACATTATGGTAAGAATGATAATAAACAAGTAGTATGATAAATTTACTATATCAAAAGGTTTCAAATTGCCACTTTTATGCATTTTTTTGTTGCTTTTATGTTTGCTGGAGAGTATCCAGCAAAATCACCGTCAACCTGAATTGGTATTAAGTTACTTTCAACGAAGATTTCATTTGCAAAAAAGCATTCATGTATTTTTGAGCGCATATTCAAAAATATATAAACAGCTGATTTTGAAATACTTACCAAACTTTTTTTACTGTAAAACAAGCATACATACAAATTTTTTTCAAAGCAATTAGCTTTAGTAAAGATTGGAAAGTTACCACCGTACTTTTTGGCATTAGTGGCAATTAGGCTATAGCAGTGTTTTGTGCCAAATGGTGTTTGGACCAATATGGGCGTATCAAATTTCATTACACTTTTTATGCCACTTAAAAAGTATGATAATTTTCCAGAATACTCTTTCAACCTATGATTTACATCCAAAACTGCAGTAGCGTCAATGCCAATGCCAGCCATAAGTATAAAGTATCTGTTATTTACCATTCCTAAGTGAACATCTACAAATGCAGGAGATAATAGCCTTTTAGCTGCTTTTAGTGTATCCCTTGGTATACCAAGCTCAAGCGCAAATACATCCGATGTGCCACATGGCAAAACGCCTAATTTTGCTTGTGTATTTATCATGCCATTTATTACTTCGTTTAATGTGCCATCGCCTCCATACGAACAAACAATATCGTAAAAAGGACTGATTTTTTGAGCTATTTTGAGGCCATCCAAAGGTTTGTTGGTGTAATATATGTCTACTTTTTTGTATTTGGCAGCAAGTATTTCTTTAGCTTTATTTATCTTACTAAATGAAAACCTACGAGCTTTTGGGTTAGCAATTATAGCTATCATATATCCTCGAAATTAACAACCATATTATCCCACGCAGCAATAACTTTTGTATTTGTTTTTTTAGATATTTCTTGTGCTACATTGTAGGGATTTTCTTTTAAAAAACCCATACCAAAGTGTGTTAAAATAAGTAACTTTGGCTTGAAAACCTCTAAAAACGCGTACATGTTATCTGCAGCAAGATGCATAAAATTTGGTAGTTGTGTTTTAAATACCGTGTTAACAATAACAATATCGGCTTGGTAATCTTTTGGCAGTGTCTCGCAGTACAGCGTATCTGCAATATAGGCAAATGAATAATTGTTTGAACTAAATACTGCTCCATATGTTTGTGTTGTGTGGAGGTGTTTTAACTTAGTAGAAATTTTTAGAGCACCGATTTGGTAGTTTGCATATTCTTTTAGGTAAAGTATATTAAATTTGTCTCTATTGTAGTTTAGTACTACGGGGTCATCGTCTAAAGCTTCACTTGGAGCAAGCAGATATTTATTTTTTTTGCTTGATATTACCATAGCTTCCATTAATGCATTTATGCCAGCACTGTGGTCTAAATGCCTATGGCTTAGAAAAATACCATCAATTTTGGATATATCTATTTTATTTTTAATGGCATAAATCAAAGCACCAGGCCCTGGGTCAATGGCAAATATTTTATCGGCTAGCTTAAACCAGATCCCACCGCTTCTGCGCATCTGATAAAATACACTATATCTACCCCCAGCTGTGCCCAAAAAAATTATCTTATCTTTGCCGTCTTTAAAGTTTTTATCTTTCAAAATAGGCATATGTCCCATCAAATTGTACGATTTTTCCTTCGATTAAGCCGTTAGTATATGTTTTGGTTAGCACTTTGAAATACTGGCTTGCAATAGCTATAAAAAAAGTGTCATTAGATACTTTTGCGCTTTTGTGTTGTATTACAATTTGCGTCTTTTTTTCAATAAATTGGTTTAATTTGTGTCTGAATTTTTTATTTATTAACTGTTTTAATTTATTTGCTCTATCTTTTAAAATATCCAGTGGAGTGCTAATTTCAGGTGGTTTTGTAAATTGCCTATATGAATATGTAAAAATATGTGCAAATGTAATGTCGTTGTTTTCAATAAAATTATACGTTTCTAAGAAGTCTTCGTGTGTCTCATTAAACCCAACAATAATGTCAGTGCCTAAAAATATGCCTTTTTTAGAAGCATAATTGACAATTTTCTCATAATCTTGGCGCGTGTATTGCCTGCGGGCAAATTGCAAAATTTTATTGCTTGCTGATTGAAGAGGGATATGAAGGTGTTTTGCAAATTTCCCATACGATATTATGTCAATCAACTCATTGTCTACATACATAGGTTCAATAGAGCTTAATCTAACTCTAAAATCGTATTTTAGCTCATCAATTGATAACAAGAGTTCTTTTAAATTTGGGTATGAGCCTAAATTTGTTCCGGTAAGGACGATTTCGCCAAAACCGTTTTTTGCAAAGTGCTCAATTTCTTTTAACACGAGAGCTTTATCTTTGAAGCGCTGTTTTCCCCTTGTATGGGCTACTACGCAATATGAACAAAAATTCTCGCAACCTTCTTGGATTTTTACAAATGGTCGGCTTTTTGACCACTCAGATATTGTTTGATTTATGTTGTAAGTTTTGGTTTGAGGTTCTATATCTATATTAAAATTTAGAGCGCTTAGTATGTTTGTTTTGTATTTATTGCCAACAATATGTACGTTTGGTGATTGCAAATATTGATTTTTATCTATCAAATAACTATCGCAACCCGTATAAATGATGTGTGCGTGAGGGTGTTGCCTTTGTAGCTTTCTTAACATATGTCTTGATTGGTCACAAGCTGCTTGCGTGACAGTGCAGCTGTTTATGACATATATATCTGCGTCTTCATTTTGATTTACAATTTCTAATTGGTTTTTTGCCGATTCAATCATTTGCTGTGTTTCATATTGATTTGTTTTGCAACCAAGTGTATAAAAAGCAATTTTTTTCATTGTCAAAGCACTAATTTTGTAGATAAGATTTCGTTTGCAGCCAAGCAGGCTTGTTTTAGGCTATAAGCTACAGATTTAAACGATGCTTCTATGATGTGGTGTTTATTAAAACCAGAAAGTTTTTTTATGTGCAACACAATCCTAGCATTTGA
>JAVRLY010000036.1:0-5285 GCA_031960885.1 Desulfurella sp.
TTTTTCTTCATGATCCACCCTTATTTGATTTTGTTGGGGGAAAACCCCCAACATATTAAAATCCGTTTTGACCTAAGTATTTAAAGATCAAATTTTTTGTGGATTGAGGCAATGGTATATAGCCTAAACTTTCAGCTGCTTTATCTGCGTGTTCAAAGCCCCATTTAAAAAATTGTACTGCTTGTTTATGCTCTGGTGTTAGTTTTTTTGGTATAAGCACAAAAGTACCAGAGACTATTGGCCATGTTTTTGCTCCGCCTTGATTAACTAAAGCTTCACAAAAACCATTACTTGCTTGCCAATTGGCTTTTGCTGCTGCCTCCTTAAATGCTGCTACAGTTGGTATAACCCATTTACCTTCTTTATTCTGCAAAACTACACTGGTTAAATGGTTTTGTAGCCAGAATGCATACTCTACATATCCAATTGAACCCTTAATTTGTTTTACATAGTTAGATACACCCATATTGCCTTTTCCACCTACACCTGTTGGCCAATTCACTGATAAACCGTAATGTACTTTTTCATCCCATTCCTTGCTAATTTGGCTAAGCCAGTATGTTACATTCCAATTTGTACCAGAACCATCCGCTCTATGAACTATTGTTATTGGTATGTGTGGCAATTTTAAACCAGGGTTATCTTTTTGAATTTCTGGGTCATTCCAGTATTTAATTTCACCCATAAAGATTTTAGGTACAATGTTGTTTGATAATTTCAATTGGTTATCTTTAATACCTGGTATATTTACAACCAATACAATACCCCCAACAAGTGATGGAAACTGGATTAAATTCTTTTTTGCAAGCTCTTGTCTTGATAAACACATATCAGTGCCACCAAAAGCTACCACGCCCTGACTTACCTGTTGTATGCCTGCACCAGACCCTACACCCTGATAGTTTACTTTTGTTCCTGTTGCTTTTTCATACTCAAAGGCCCACTTTGTGTAAACTGGATAGGCAAATGTTGAGCCCGCACCATTAATATTAGTTGCATTGGCTTTAGCGGTGCTTAAGCTAAACACTATAACAACAGCTACAAAAGCAAAAAACCTAATCCATTTAGATGGATTTAACATGTAAACACCTCCAAAATTGGCACTTTGCGTGCCTTTTGGTCTAATTTTATATATAAGTTGTAAAATAAACATCAATGAATTGTAAAATTTTTGTAAAGTGCTATTGCAAAGATTTTATTATTTCAATAAAATCCTGTTCACCAATTTGACCTGGAACTCTTACTTTGGGTGTACCTTGTTTGTTTATAAAAATACTAGTAGGTGTAGCAAAAATTCCACCTATGGGATATGTTTGATTATAATTACCCCAATACAGCGGGTACACTACGCCAAACTCTCTTGCAAATTCTCTAATTTGTTCGATGTGGTCAAATGGATCGACACCTATTATCACAACATTTTTTTTATTTTTACCATAAAGTTCGTATAATCTATTAAGTGTTGGAACCTCTTTTTGACAATAGTAACAATTGATATCAAAAAAAGTTAAAACGACAATTTTGCCTTTAAAATTTTCAACATTGGCTCTTTGACCATTTATACTAACTAAATCCAAGTTAAATGCAAAGCTCTTGTTTGTGAAAACAAAAAAAATTAATACAAAAAAAACAACCCTTTTCATGTTCATTTTGTAACCTCCTACATTCTAAGGGCTTATAATTATCATAAAAAATTACAAAAGGCAATTGTTTTTAAAAAGACTTTACTGGGCTTTTTTTTCGCTTATATTCATCAACCAATACACAATACCTAAAATTAGTACAAGCAAACCAAGTATAGCAACTTCTTCAGATTTTTGAGGCTCAAGCGAAAATATCAATATTTTACGCAACAGGGCTGCCATTGCAAGACTAATAAATACATTTAAAGCGAACTTCTTGCCTTTCAACCTCTTTACTTCTTCCTCCAAGAGCTCCCTAATAGTCCATAAAATTAACATAGTACCCAGTATATTTATAACGGTGTTTTCAAATGAGTAATTAGAATTTATCAAATATTTGGCTATATCGGATAGAAATAAAAAAAATATCAAAAAACTTGTTAAAACAAGCAGGCTAACTAGACCAATATCAAAAAAATAAGATATCCTTGAGCTTAAATGAACTATGTTTGTCTCTATCTTGCTTTTTGCAATGTAAAATTGATTTTCATCAATGTAAGAACTTGTCATTATATCCAAATTGATATCTAAAATCTTATCTATAGAACGTTTCAATTCTTCTTGCCTATGCAATACATCAATATGCCCTAAAACGAGGCTATGCAAATATGATCTAATAAAACTCATTGTGGCGTTTACATAATGAGAAGGAAGTCCTATTTGGGCGTGGACTTCTCCTATTTTTTTTACGCGTCTTAAATACTCTTGGTTGTACTTGCCTTCAAATAAATCTAAAAACCATAGTTTAAGCTTTTCTTTATGTCGAGCTTTAATTTCTTCATCTGGTAAAAATTTAGCGTAAATATCAAATTTTGATATGAAATCATGAACTTCCTCTACAAAATCATTTACATTATTTTTTACCAAATCTTTCAAGCTTACCAGATTTGCTATATCGCTTTTTGTAAAGTTATATATATGGCTTACAACTTCTATTGTTTCCATATTTGATTTTTTATTTAAAAAAAATTATTTGTCAAGTGGAAAAACTGTCTACAATACATGATTGTAGACAGGATATATTTTCTTAAGGACAAGATTCGGTGTATGGGACTTTTCCTAAATCAACCAAAAAAGCTTTAAATGGGGCGATAAACTGCATAGCTTCGCCTTTTGAACCTTTAAATGTCATTTTAGTAAACATTCCTATATTAAGAAAACCAAAATCACCTGCGGCTAGAGACTTCCAATTTTTAGTCGTTGCATACATTATAAATTCCGGATGAGGATCTTTTTGTGCGCCACCGTAAACGCAAACAGCCTTGCCATTTTCATACTTAATCTCAACTTCTGAGATTGTCTTTGGATTACAATCTTGCCTATAAAAAGCTATCGTTTTGTAACCCTTTTCTTTATTAACATTATAATTTGACCATTCTGCCATAGTAGATTGCAAATGTTCATTCCAGTAAGAACAAAACTCCTTAGTCCAATTTGGACCCATCCATGGACTTTGGGCAAAAGATAATGAATACATACCACAAAAAACCAGCAAACCAATTAAAAAACTCTTAAACATTTAAAAACCTCCAATAATGAATAATTTATACATTATTGAATGATAATGTTACTTAGCTATCTTGTCAACTAAAAAATCACAATTTAGGTGGCTTTGATTTGTTTTGAAAAAACCATTTAAAGCGTCTTAGTAAATCAAATAAAAATGGCACAAAAGAACTGGTTATTTTTAAGATATTTTTAGGATAAAAAAGTATTCTTATGCCTTTTTTGTCTTCTGTATGTAATCTTTTTACAAAAGCTAAGAATAATTTTTTGTCGTTTTTAAGTAATATTTTGCTTAGCATTTTATTGTATCTATCAAGAAGCATTGTTGATTTCCATCTTGTAAGTTGTTTTTTATCATAACCCAAACCCAAAGCATACCTGTATGGCGACTTAATAAATTCCAAACTTTCAAAAAGTTTATCAATGTCTGAAACCATTGAAACATTATTTTCATGCAGTCTCCACACAGCTATTGTCTTGTTTGAAACAATTACATTGCCAGAAAGACATAATCTCAAAAAAGATTCAACGTCTTCATTTATAATATTATGCTTATAAAAACCAATTCTCAAAGCAGCTCGCCTCAAATACAGCGTAGCAGCATGAAAGTACGGGATTTGACTCCAGTTTAAAAGTACATAAAAACCATTTATACACGTTTCTTCTTTTCGCTTATATGTTATTTTTGAATCGTCATACACAGTCTGGGCAAGCGCCATAACCATAACGATATTTGCACATTCTTTTTTGTGGTAAAAATCTATCAAATCAATCATTGAGGAAATTGCATCATTTGCGATTAAATAATCATCTGCATCTAAATTTAATACATAATCACCACTTACATATTCGTATAAAAGCTTTCTATGGTTTGCTACTCTGCCAATATTTTTCTCATTTCTAAAATATTTTAAACGCTTGTCGCTGTATTGCTTAACGATTTGGCGCGTTTCATCAACCGATGCATCATCACTAACTACAACCTCTAAGTTTTGGTAATCTTGACTCAAAGCCGAGTCGATTGCTTGTTTTATAAATTTGGCTTGGTTATATGTTGGTATAGCTATAGAAACCTTTGGCTTATCCATGTTTTACCTTCAAAATTTTACTCAAAACTAATATTAACAAGAAAAATTCGCTTAACACAAATGCAATACTAGCCCCTAAATCTTTTAAAAAATAACCTAAAATTAGGCATGCTATTATATCAAATATAGACACAAACACAATACTTTTTGTAAAGTAACTTTCAAAGTTTAAATTTATTAGTCCGATAGTTCCAAACAGGTAATTCAAACTACCCAATAATATTACAAAACTTAATACTCTCATGTCAATTACAGCTTCAATCATGGGCTTTGCCGCGATAATTTTTATAATAAACCCAGAAAATAAAAATACAAAAAAGACGATAAAAAACAATAGCAAACCATAATATTTTCCAATGTTAAACAAATTTTTTATAGCATCTTGTTTTGATAAATCGTGATATTTCTTTGACAAGTGCGGAAATAAGCTCTGGCCAATTGGGCTTGTTAGAGCTTGCAAGCTAATTACAATCTTAGAAGCTAAAGCGTAATATCCCACGCTTGTATTTGATGCTACAAGACCTAAAAAAAATGTATTGGCATTTCTGTAAATATTTGTTGATAGTATAGCCAAAAATAGATGCCAACCTTCTATTAGCTGGTATTTTATGTTTTTTAAACTAAAAATGATTTTTATATTAAATTGCTTTATTGCAATAAAAAAAGCTACTATACCGCCAATTAAAAAACCTAGTGAATTAATCAATGGCACATATAAGTAGTTTTCCTCTTTCCTGATAAAAATAAATATGCATATGGTAAAAATAAGTTTTATTAAGATGTTGACAAATGTTATGTATTTCATTTTCTCTAACCCTTGGAAAAGCCATACAGGAAAAAGCATTTGTCCAATTAATACCAAAAGCGAAAAATAAAATATTTCATACTCGTGTGAAAATTTTTTAAAACTAAAAATAATAATTGTCGATAATATTGCGCTTAAAATCACAAATGCTAATTTGACAAAAAAAACTGATGAAAAAATCTCCGAAATTTTTCGTGTATTATT
>JAVRLY010000036.1:5385-13030 GCA_031960885.1 Desulfurella sp.
TATAAGGTTGTTTTTTGAGTTAATAAGTATGGCATTGTTTTTTGTATTGCCAAACTCATCTTTTTCTAATACGTCATACAAGCTCTCAAAACTGCCTAAATCGCTCCACTCTATATCAAAAGGCACGACTTTCAATTTTTTGCTTTTTTCTGCAATTGCATAATCTATGCTCTTTGATGGGATTTTTGACATATCTTCATGCTTTATTCTAATTGGAGAGCATTTTTTTGCATTTTCGTATGCAGCAAAAGACGATTCAAATATTTCCTTTTCATAAAGCCTTAGCTCTTCTAAGTAACTTTTTGCGCTAAAGCAAAAGATACCGCTATTCCACAAATAATTACCGTCTTTAATGTAGTGTTGCGCTGTTTCTAAATTGGGTTTTTCTTTGAATTCTTCAACATCAAAACCATTTGATTTAATGTAGCCATAGCCTGTGTGAGGGCTTGTTGGCTTTATGCCAAATGTCACAATGTAGCCCATACTTGCAAGCTCTTGCGCTTTGTCTAAGCTATCGTAGTATTTTGGAGATTCCTTGATAAAATGGTCTGCGCTAGAAACCAAAACAGTCTCATCTTCTTTCAATGAAAAACACGCTAGCGCTATAGCTGGCGCTGTATTTTTGCCAATAGGCTCTAGTATAAACTCTACATTGCTACTATCTAAACCAATTTCTTCAATTTGGTCCAATGCCAAAAAATAATGCGATTCATTTGTAACAAAAATGAACTTGCTAGATAAGCTTCTGTTTCTTAATACTGTCAATTGAAATAAAGACATATTGTTAAAAAGTTTAATGAATTGTTTTGGGTAAAGGTTTCTGCTTATTGGCCAAAGCCTTGTGCCAGAACCACCACATAAGACGATATTAACCATATTCACCACCTACCTTTTTAATAATATTATTATACAGGCTCAAAATGTTTATTGTCAAATTGTTATCGCAAAAATATTTTTTTCAAAAACACAGAAAATTTGTAAAGAATTTCAAAAGACACTTTAAATACTTTTAAAAATCTATATACTTAAGCTTGTGATTGTCATGTTGACTATACATGGCGTCTTAATTGTTTGACTTTTTTATAAAAATTTTGAAAATTGTGGATTGAAATAAAAAATGAAATTTTTGTCTTTTGCTTTTTCAGTAATATTTCATTTATTACTGATAATTTTAATATATCTACTTATTATTCATCATAAAAAGCCGATAGCAAAATTAAGTCCTCCTGTGTACCACGTAGACATCATTCAACTGCCAAAACAAGAGCAAAATATGAAAAAAAAACAACCCCAAATAGTAGCATCAAATATAAATAGAGAAGCTCAATCAAAAATCTACTCACAAAAAGAAAAAATACCGATAAAAAGCATACCATATAATCAAACACCAAGCTCTTCTCAAAAGACCTCTTCTGTGCAGCAAAAAAACACTCAACAAAAAGAAATCACAAAAAACAATACTGGCATTTCCAAATCTAAATCTTCAATTAAAACAGTTTCAAAACAAAAAATAATTCAAAACACACCATATAAAATTTCTGGCAACATATTTTCCCAATCTAATAAAAACACACCAAGCATAAACCCTCAGCAAAAATATTCGGGTACAAGCAATGTTAAAGAATACGAAAGCCCCAATGCAAACAAGCAAGCAACAATAGAAATAGGAACAGAATCTATTAAATATGTTTCTTATATGAAGTTACTTAAAGATAAGATACAAAATGTTTGGGTATATCCAGAACAAGCACGACTAAAAAACCAACAAGGTACACTGCTTGTAGAATTCGGTATTAATAAAAATGGTTCGCTTGCATATGCCAAAGTTATTCGCTCAAGTGGCTACCCAATTTTAGATGAAGCAGCAATTAAAGCTATAAAAGATGCATCGCCATTCAACCCACTACCTGAAAGATTTGGTGTTGATAGACTTAACATTTACGCTACATTTACTTATGAGCTTGTTTACCACTATGTTCAATAGCAGATTTTGCTAGGCTATCAGCTTGCGCATTTGAATTTCTCAATATATGGTTAATTTCGAATTGTTCAAATTTCTTTATTAAAAAAATAGCCTCATCATAAAGTTTTTTTAAATGTTCGTGTCTTACTTTGTATACACCTTTGATTTGATTTACGACAAGCTCAGAATCAGAAAAAACTTTTATTGATTTCACATTACACGATAAAGCAATCTGCAAAGCCTTAATAAGCACAAGATATTCTGCTTCATTGTTTGTTTTTTTGCCAATATATTCTGAAATAGTATCAATAATTTGCTCATTTTGTAGAAATACTATACCAATCCCAGCTGGACCTGGGTTATTACTTGAGGCACCATCAATAAAAACTGTTAATATGCTATTTGAATCAAAACATTTTTTTTTCTCTAATAAAGATTCACTTTGTTCTAATCTTTCACAAACTGCTTCTATTTCACCAAAAAATGTTTCGGTTGTAATTCCAAAATATTTGACAGTTGCCTCAACTGAACGAAGTTCGCAAAATTTCTTTAGTAAATCTACATTCATTCTTTTTTGTATAATATTCTACCACAATTTGGGCAATAAACAATTTCTTCAGTTTCTTCAACCAATACAGATATTTGAGGTGGCAATTTTATAAAACAACCGTAACACGTTTCATTCTCAACCCTAACAACAGCACTGCCTTTAGCCCAAATAGATATTTTATTATATTTAGCTAAAAGGTTAGGGTTTATATCGTTTAGCATAGTTTCTTTTTCTTTGTTGATGATTTCTATTTGTTTATCTATGTCTTTTTTTAAATCAGAAATCTGAATATCAAAAGCTTCTAACTTTTGTTTTGTTTCATCTATTTGTTTCTGAATTTCATCAATTTTTTTATTTTTATCATCAACAATTGATTGGATTTCTATAATTTTATCTTCCAAAATACTAATGTTTGTTTTTGCTATTTTAATTTCGCTAGATAAGGCTTCCAATTGTTTTTGATTTTGAATGGCATTGCTTTTTTCATCAAGTTTATCTAATAAAACTTCTTTTTCTTCTAATAAACTTTTTTTAAATTTCAAGTCTTCAAGAATTTCATTTAATTCTTCTTGCGCTTGTTCCATATTTAGTGTTTGAGCAGTAAGTATCTCTTCTAAGTTTTCCCTTTCTTGAAGCTTTTTAGCAAACTCGGATTCGAGCTGGTAAATTTGCTTATCATATTCTTGGATTTTTAAAAGCATCTCTATATCAGCATTCATCAACACCTCCTATATATAATCCCAAGGGATATAATCTTTGCCACTTTTGATTATTTTGATATTTAAATTTTTTAGGCAATCAAACAATATATCTTTAGAGCAAACTTCTGTATAAAAATGTGTAGCATCAATCATATTGATTTTGTTTTCTTTTGCAAATATAGCGGTATGGTGTTTCACATCACCTGTTACAAAAACATCTATATTGTAATTTTTTAACTTATATATGTAATCAGCACAGCTTCCCGAGCAAATAGCTATTTTCTTAATAGTCTTATTATGTGATAAAACATATTTAACCACAGGAACATTGAGTGTTTTTTTTATAAATTCTAAAAAATCACTAAACGTTTGTTCTTTTTCAAGCTCACCCACAAAAACGGGTTTTAAATCTTCCAACATAGCAAAATTTTTTAAAGATAGTTTCTCGCACAAATATTTATTTAATCCATTTGGTGCAATATCTAAACTAGTATGTGCTGCATATATACTTATTTCATTTTTCGTAGCAGCATACAAAATATTTTCTGGATAAAAAGTATAATCAAAGTTTTTTAGTGGTTGAAGGAATAAAGGATGATGCGAAATAATTAAATTACAACCATTTTCAATAGCTTCTTGCAGCGTTTCCATTCTTACATCTAAAGTTAATAAAATCCCATTTAAGATATTGTGCTTGAATATAATTTGGTATCCTGAATTATCCCAACTTTCTTGAAAAGATAAAGGAAAATAACTTTCTAATGCTTCAACAGCTTCAATAATAAACATCAAATTTTTTTGGTGGGCCCACTAGGACTCGAACCTAGGACCAACCGGTTATGAGCCGGTGGCTCTACCAACTGAGCTATGGGCCCTTAAACTTTGATTATTATAATGATCAATATTTTTTTGTCAAGAATTTTTATTTATATAGATAATCAAATTAATTGGAAACAATAATTATGAAAGAATTATATTAATCAAATTATATTCCTTACGTAAAAGTTATATAAAATTTGACAAATAATATATTTTGTTATAATAGACAATAAGGAGGTTTTTATGGAATTTAATTTCTTTGATACCCAACGTATAGGTAACATAGAGTTAGTTTATTTTCTCAATGAAAAACATATGAGCGCTATGACGTGGGAATTTTTCACAGAACTTATTGATTTAATTGACAAAATTGAAAATGACAGTGAGATTTACTGCGCAATTTTTGCTGGAATAGGCAATCATTTTAGTGTTGGCCTTGATTTTAATGATTTTTTCAATCATTTTGGATATTTGATTGGCAAAGACACTAAAGAGCTATACAACGTAATAAAAACTATGCAAAAAGGCATGAACTTAATGTTTAATGGCAAAAAAATATATATATCTGCAGTTAGCGGCTATTGCATTGGTGGTGGGCTTGATTTTATAAGTGCATGTGATTTAAGGTTTTGTACTAAAGATTCTATTTTTTCACTAAAAGAAACTCAACTTGGTATAACTGCTGATCTTGGCTCATTACAAAGACTACCATTTATAATAGGATTTGACAACACAAAACTTCTCGCATTTAGCAGTAAAAATATTGATTCACATTTAGCAAAGCAAATAGGTTTGGTTAGCAATGTATTTGAAAATAAAGATGAGCTCATTAAAGAAACTGTACTTATTGCACAAAGTTTTATAAAAAATCCACAAAGCGCACTATTTGCATCAAAACAATTTATTAATAATATGATGAAAGATACAATTAACGCACAATTAGATGCAATCGCACAATTTAATTCAAAACATTTAAATATCAACGACATAGAAAAAAACCTACCAAAAATTTTTAAAAAAGGAGCTGCAGGTGAATAAAATACTATTAGACAAAAAAGAAAATGTTGCGTTCATTATTATGAATAATAAGGAAAATAAACACGACATAGAATTTGCAAATGAATTTTTAGAAGCACTAAATTTGTGTTTTTTAGATGAACATATAAAATCAATTATAATAACATCAAACGATGAAAAGAATTTTTCTCAAGGCATTAACACCGATTGGATAAAACTAAACTTGAATCAAAAAAATTATGAGCTTATTAAGGAATTTTTATATAAAATAAACGAGGTTTTTAATAGTATTGTATTTTCAAGTATTCCAACAATTGCTCAAATAAATGGCCATGCGTTTGGCAATGGTGCATTACTTGCGTGTGCGTGTGATTTCAGGTTTGCTTTATCAAACAAAGGATTCTTTTGTTTTCCAGAAGTAGATTTGGGTATACCTTTCTTGCCTTCAATGATAGAATATTCCAAAAAGTCAATCAACCAACAATTTTATGAAGAAATTGTATTTACAGGAAAACGCTGCAGCGGTGATGAACTTGAAAAACAAGGCGTTGTAATTAAAGCAACAAGTAATTTAGAAGAGCTAAAATCCGCTACTTTTGATTTTGCAAAATCGCTGAATAAAAATAGAAACATCTATCAGGAATTAAAAAATAGAATCTATGGGTCTATTAAAGAAGCATTTGAAAAAGACAAAACCCATATTGAAACATTAGATATCTTTCGATAATTAATAATTGGAGCGGATGACGGGACTCGAACCCGCGACCTTAAGCTTGGGAAGCTTACACTCTACCAACTGAGTTACATCCGCTTCCGTCATTTAATACAATATATAACATGCTTTATTTGTCAAGTAATTTGATTTTAGAAAATAAGTATTGTATAATTTTTTGACATGAACAAAAAGAAAATTGCAAACATTTTTCTTTTAAGCTCCATTATAGTATTTTTAATTTTTCATCTTTTTAATAGCAATAATACATTAGTTTATATTATACAAAAAGTTTCAGAAGCAGCTGTTGTTGGTGGTTTTGCTGATTGGTTTGCAGTAAGCGCACTTTTTAAACACCCTTTGGGTCTTAAAATACCGCATACAAACATTATTGAAAATAACAGGCAAAAGCTTATACAATCCATATCAAAAACGGTAAGCGATGTATGGTTATCAAAAAAATACTTAGCTTTGCAAATAAATAATATAGATGCGGCAGAAATTTTGCTTAATTTGTCAAAAAAACAGCGCTATGTTAAAACACTTAGAAAGTTCATTAAAAAATACACTGCAAAAATTTTAGCTTATACGTATACTAAGCAGTTTGATTCAATACTTCAAAAATTAGTCGATAATTATGTCTACAGCCTCGATTTTTATGATATAGCCAAAAATAGCATAAAAAATCTTTCAAATAGTAGTTTTTTCTTGGATGTATACAAAGCTTTGTTAGTACAAACAAAATACTATTTATCTAGTATCAATTCTCAACAGATAGTTACATTTATTATGGAAAATATAGAGACTGATATTAAATCAAAGTTGCCATTGATGTTAAAAGAGACTTTTGAAACCAACTCAGATACATTAATAGATAATTTATGCGACTATTGTGTCTGGCTTATAGAAAACAATACTGGCACAATAACAAATTATATAGAAGACTTTATTGAAAATTACAAAAACAAAGCTATCTCAAAAGAAATCGTAATCACACTGCTTGAAGGCTTTAATATTATTGATAAGCAGGCACTTTCTTACGAGCTAATTCAACAAACAAAACATTTAATCAGTGATGTAAAATACAATAAATCGCACAAAATTAGACAAAATATAAAAAATTACATATTGAACCAGATAGATTACCATAGCTTAAAAATAAGTGATTACACTATGATATTTGCTCAAAACATATTAGCTCAAAATATTGACAAAATAAAAAATTACCTCATATCAACCATAGAAAACAAAATCACACATAAAACAATAGCAAACTGGATTTATCAAGCATTGAATAGCAAAGTAGCATCAGATTTTTATAAACAACATGAATTTGAGCTAAAACAATATATCTCTCAACAAATACAAATAGGCATTAAAAAACTAATAAACCAAAACAAAACACTCATAACAAACAAAATTCGCTTTGAAAAATATTATAGTTCTATATACGCTTATGCAATAAACCAATTGATTTTGCATCAATCAAATGTTAATAGCTTTGTAAAGCAAAAATTAATATATGTAATGCGTCAAAATCATCATCTTATTGAAAAAACTGTAAGAAATTACCTAAATGATTTAAAACATGATCAACTTGTAAGTCAAATAGAATCTAAGGTTGGCAATGATTTACAATATATTAGAATAAATGGATCTATTGTAGGCTCAATTATTGGGCTTTTTATAGCAATAGCTAGTTTGATTATCAAACATATGTAAGGGGGATAAATGGCTTTGGAATGTGGAATAGTGGGATTGCCAAATGTTGGAAAATCAACCACATTTAATGCTCTTTCAAAAGCAAACGCAAAAAGCTCAAACTTTCCATTTTGCACAATTGAACCAAATGTAGGCATTGCTTTGGTAAAAGACAAACGCAT
>JAVRLY010000037.1:0-12155 GCA_031960885.1 Desulfurella sp.
TTATGCTTGAAGACTAAAATTTTTTATTTGCCTATAAATAGGCGAGGGTGATTTTAAGATACTTTCAAAAAGCGAAAACTCGTTAACTTTAACAGTAAGATTATTGTGGCTAAGAAAATCGTTTGTTAGGTTTAAAAGTTCTTTTGCTTGGTGTTGCGAAATATTTTTCATTCTTGCTATTGTTATGTGGAGAGTATGGATTTCTTTTGTAAATAGTTGATCTATGCTTAAAGCGATGCTTTCGAAACTCACATTTTTGTCTTGGCCTATCCATAGTATTCTTGGGTTTTCCAAATTTTTAAATATACCGCATTTATTTAGATTAACTTCAAATGGTTTGTGTTGCATAGCTATGTGGTTTAAATGCTCAGATAAACTATCAATATTATGTGACTCGAATTCACCTATAAATTTTAGTGTAATATGTAAATTTTCAATATTTGTAAACTTTGCATTATATTTTTTTGACTTCAAATGCTCTAAAAAGTCGCCAATAGTCTTTTTAATGTATTGCGGGAGTGAAAGCGCTATAAATACCCTCATAAATTTCTCGATAGAATAAATTGTCTTAAAAAAAGCGCAGCATATAAGGCTGCTTTTTGATAAATAGTATTGAGCGAACCAGAAAATTCTTTGATTGAAAATTCAAAACTGTTATCCTTATAGTACGCTAAAAATAAAAATTTATGAAAATCTTTACTGTTTATAATTGAAATTGCGCAATCTGCATTGCTTATTTGTAGCAAGAAGCTTGATGTATCTTTTGCAAAGGTTTCGCTAAAGCAGCCAAATTTTTCTATGTATTTTTCGTCAATGCCAAAAATATAATTCAAAGTGTGAATTGAGCATGTATCAATATATAATGTTACGTAGTCTTTTGCGTTTGCTTGTGAGATAATCTTTGATAAAAAGAAAGCATTTGTTGATAAATCTACAATAGCAAGCTTTATAGAAGTTTTTTTTATTGTATCTAAAAGGGCAGAAAACACAGATTGCCCATTGTATGTAAAAATTTTTGACTTATCAATATCATACGGTAGCACTTGATTATTGTCTAATTTTATATACGTATATACTTCATCAGTAAAAATAGTGCTTTGTGTATTGATATTTCCTTCAAATATACCAATTGTTTGGTAGTTTATGCCAAATAAACTTTTAAATGTTGAAAAATCAAAGTTTTCATCAAATTCTTCATTTACAAAAACAATTGGTTTGCTGTAAACGATATCAGCAAATATGCCATTTGCATATTTTTTAAAGCCCGATGCTATAATAAACGCTTCATCTTTAAATAAGCTAGGCCTTTCAAAGCTTGTAAGCATGATTTTTTGCAGCTTATGCCATAAACTTTTTGCGTGTATTATAAACATACCATTGCTGTTATTAAAAGCAAATTCTATAGTAGTTTTCATTGATTTAAAGTCATTTGTGCATGATATAGCTGTAGAACACACACCACCTACTTTTTTGATTTGGTCTAGATAAAATTCATGCGAGTATGGAATATCCAAAAATACTACTGAGTAATTCATTTAAAAATTATATAAAGCAAAATACCAGCCATTAGACCACCTACTAAATCATCTATCATTATACCAAGTCCGCCACTGATGCGTTCTAAAAAATTTAGTGGGGGGATTTTTGTAATATCTATAATTCTAAAAAATACAAAGCCTAACCACACTGTCCAAAACGTGTAATTTACAAATGCCAAAGTAACAAGCATGCCAACTACTTCATCAATTATAATAAAAGAGGGATCTTTTATATTATAGGCACTTTCTACAATTTCGCTTGCAATGGTGCCAATGGCAAATAAACAAGATACAACTAATATGTATATACTAAATGATGCTTCTTTTAAAAACATATAAATGAATATACCCACGAATGAACCCATAGTACCCGGCGCATACGCAGTATATCCTATGCCAAAAACCGTAGCAATAATATCGGAAAATTTTTGTATATCATCTTCAAATTTCATAGTACTTTATCTAAAAATTGGATAAGTTTATCTATGTGTTCTTTTTCTACAATCAAAGGTGGTTCGAACCTTAACGTATCACTACCTGCTTTACCAATAAGTATTTTATCTTCTAAAGCCTTTTCAACAATTTCTTCGCATGGTTTATCAATTGAAATACCCACAATTAAACCTACGCCTTTTACTGATTTTATAGTTTTTTTTCTGTTTTTTAACTCAGACAATTGTTCAATAAAATATTCCCCTATCTCTCTTACGTAAGACAACATATTGTTACTAAATATAAAATTTAATACTTCTGTTGAAACCTTTGTGACAATTGGGTTGCCGCCAAAAGTAGAGCCATGGGAGCCGGGTGTAAATGCATTTGCAACTGTTTCTTTTGCAAGCATTGCCCCAATAGGTATTCCACCGGCCAACCCTTTTGCCATTGTAATTATATCGGGTTCACAATCGTACAATTCATAGGCAAAAAATTTTGACGTTCTACCCATGCCCGTTTGTATTTCATCATCAATTAAGAGTATATCGTTGTTTTTGCAATACTGAGCAACTTGAGCCACAAATGTTTTGTTTGCTTCATTTATACCGCCTTCTCCTTGTATAAATTCTATCATAACAGCGCATGTATCTTTGGTTATTTTATTATAGAAATCCTCTATATCGTTGAATTTTGCGTATAAAAAGCCTTCTGTTAGTGGTTCAAAGCCTTCTTGGTACTTTTTTTGGCCTGTTGCAGCAAGTGTGGTAATGGTTCTGCCGTGAAATGAATGTTCAAACGTCAGTATGCGCTTTCTTTCTTTTCCATATAAACGAGCTAATTTAATCGCAGCTTCATTGGCTTCTGCGCCTGAATTGCAAAAAAATACCCTATCTGTGCAAGAGTGTTCGACTAATATTTGAGCTAATTGTGCTTGTTCTTTAATGTAATAAAGATTTGATACATGTATAAGTTTTTTCGCTTGTTCACACAAAGCATTTGTTACTACTTCGTGTGAATGTCCTAGTATATTTACTGCAATACCAGCTAAAAAGTCCAGATAAGCGTTACCAAATGCATCGTATAGGTACATACCTTTGCCATACTCAAAATACACCTTTGACCTGCGATAGGTATTTACTAAGTATTTATCTGATTGTTCAAATACATCCATTTTATTTTACCTCCACTAAGTTTGTATTTATGGTATTTATTTGTTTTAGCGCATCAAAAATTGCATCTTTTAAATGTTGATTAGAGAACATCTTGGATTTATTTAAAGCGGACTTTGACATTAATGCTAAGTCTTTTTGTTGTATTGCAACCATTGCTTTATATAGTGAGTCTACATTTGGTTTGCACAAAATCCCACACGAATCATCTACCACTTCAGCTAAACACCCAACATCAGTAACAATGCAAGCCTTAGAGCATGCCAAATACTCTAAAGCAGTGCGCGCAATTACTTCTGAGCCGATAGAGCTTACAATACCAACATCGAAAGTGCTAATTATACATTCTACATCATTTCTAAACCTATTTTCAATAATGATGCGATTGTGTATATTTAACTGCTTAGCTTTTTGTATAATATCGTTTATTTTTATTTCTGTCTCATATGTAAGCAAAAATAATTTTGCTTTATTATCCAACTTTGCAAAAGCTTCAAGCAACATAAAAATGCCTTTTACTGGCGATGTTCTTCCAATAAAGCCAAATAAAAATGTATTGTTGTCAATACCAAATTCTTTTCTTATTTTTAAAGCGCAATCAGGCTTGAAAGTAAATTTATTTGTATCCACTACACCATTTACAATTCTGTGTGGCATATTTAATATATTTTCAAATTTTTTTGTGCTTACAAAAGCATAGTCGATGCAATGCCTATTTGAAACATTTCTTTTCGCTTCACCGATAATTCTAATTAATTTAAAATTCACATGTTTTTTTAACAAACATGCGTAGAAAGTAGCGTCTCCTCTAATTGTTATAACTATATGTGGTTTTATTTTATTTAAATACTCTCTAATGCTGTTTAGGTTTTTAAAAAAAGCTAAAGGGTTTAATGTACGTAAATTTTGTATATAGAATTTGTTTGCATCTGCTACATTGTCAATGTAGCTGTCTTTTTGACACAAAAGATACGTATTGTTATCCTCCTTTAGTATATCTAAAAATGCTTTCCCAAGAAATGTTAATGAGCTATTCCATGTTTCGTCTAAGATTATCGCAATATTCATCTTGTTTGTTTTTCAAATTCGCCAGAAATGCTTTTTCTGCGTTTTAATTCTTCTAAAATTGCATCTAACGGTATTTGTCTGTAAGCAAGCCCTACAAGGAAATGATACACTACATCACTTGCTTCATATATTATGTGTGATGTATCGTTGTCTTTGAGTGCGAATAGAAATTCCAACGTTTCTTCACTGATTTTTTTTGAAATTTTTTCTATGCCACTAGAAAAAAGCTTTGCTGTGTAAGAGTTTTGTGGCATGTCTTTTTTTCTTTGAAGTATTGTTTCATATAAATCGCTCAATGTAGAGTTTTGTACGTTATATATTATTTCTTTAAAGTTTTCACCAAGCGTTGGCTCTATTTCAACAATTTTGCCTCGAACATATTCCCTAAAAAAGCAGCTTCTGTGAAATGTATGGCATGCACAGCCTACTTGTTCAACTTTATATAGTAAGCAATCTTCATCGCAATCAAATAGAATTTGTTTTATTTTTTGGACATTACCGCTTTCTTCGCCCTTTTTCCATAATTTATTTCTACTTCGTGAATAGTAATGAGCAAAACCCGTTTCGATAGTTTTTTGAATCGCTTCTTTGTTGGCATAAGCAAACATTAGTATGTCTTTATTGTAAAAGTCTTGTGCTATTACTGGGACTAAACCATTTTTGTCAAACCTTACTATCTCAAACAGTTCCATATTAAAGCATCATACATAAAAAATACTTTCTTGTAAAGTGCCTTTTAAGTATTGACATAGTTTAAAATAAGCGTAAAATTAAAAAGGGAGTAATTTAGTGAAGATTATTGATACAATTGGTTCTACGCCACTTATCAAACTAAATATTCGCTTTAGTACAAAAGCAAGTCTTTTTGCAAAATTAGAGACAAAAAACCCAACTTTTTCTGTTAAGGATAGGGCTGCATATTTTATGATTAAAGACGCCATTGATAGCGGAAAATTAAAGAAAGGGATGGAGATAATTGAACCCACAAGTGGCAATACTGGTATTGCGCTATCATTTTTAGGCAAAGTACTGGGTTTTGATGTGACTATTGTTATGCCAGAATCTATGAGTAAAGAGCGTATCTTTTTAATGAAACTATTTGGTGCTAACGTTATTTTAACCAGTGCAAATTTGGGCATGAAAGGCTCGATTGAAAAAGCAAAAGAGTTGTTGGCATCATCAGATAAGTTCTTTATGCCAGACCAATTTAATAACCCCTCAAACCCAAAAGCCCACGAGCAAACAACAGGACCAGAAATTTACAATGCATTAGATGGCAATGTGGATGTTTTTGTAAGTGCTGTTGGCACAGGCGGTACAATAAGCGGCGTTTCGAGATTTTTAAAAAAACACAATAAAAACGTGCTAACTGTTGCGGTTGAGCCTAAAAATAGCCCAGCTATAAGCTCTTACATAAATAATATTGCATATGTTGCCAAACCTCATGCAATTCAAGGCATTGGGGCTGGTTTTGTGCCAGCTAATTTGGATTTAAACGTAATTGATATTGTGGAGCAAGTCGAAGATGAAGAAGCTATAGAACATGCTTTATATTTGTCTAAAAAAGAAGGTATAATGGCTGGCATATCAAGTGGTGCAAACTTTGCTGTAGCGTGTCGGCTAGCAAGAAAGGATGAATTTAAGAATAAAAATATAGTTTTTGTTGTTTGTGATAGCGCAGAGCGATATTTAAGCACGAATTTATTTAAGGAGTTAAAATGAAAAAACTAGTATACCTTGATAATGCAGCTACGACACCTTTACTAACGGAAGTTTTAGATGAAATGATGCCATACTTTAAAGATAGCTTTGCAAACCCTATGACATATATGCAATCAAGTTTGGGTTTAGACGCATTTAAGGCACTTGAAAAAGCCCGAAATCATGCTGCAAGCCTCATTAATGCAAAACCCGATAATATTGTATTTACAGGTTCTGGAACCGAAAGTGACAATATGGCTATAAAAGGTGTAGCATTCAAAAAAGGAAAAGGCCATATTATTACGTCTAAATTTGAGCATCATGCTGTTTTACATACAGTGCAAGCATTACAAAGGCACGGATTTAGTTTTACATTTGTTGATATAGATAAAAGTGGATTTGTTGATATAAACCAGATAGAAGATGCTATTAGATATGACACAATTTTAATATCTATTATGCATGCAAACAATGAAATTGGTACTATCCAGCCAATTGAAGAAATTTCAAGACTTGCGCACAAAAACGGTATTTTTTTTCACACAGATGCTGTTCAATCATGTGCTCACATTGATGTAGATGTAGAAAAGATTGAGTGTGACTTTTTGAGTATTTCTGCCCATAAATTTAATGGTCCAAAAGGCGTTGGTTTTTTGTATATAAAAGACAAAGGTAGCATTTATCCTTTGATTGATGGAGGCGCTCAAGAATGGGGGCTTAGGGCAGCTACACATAATATGCCAGGTATTGTTGGACTTGGTAAAGCATGCGAAATTGCGCAAAATAATTTGGGATTTCAAAAAGAAAAATTAATTAATTTAAGAGATTATTTTTTGAATACACTTCTACAAAATATTGATGGAATAAATGTTAATGGAAGCATACATAATAGATTGCCACAAAATTTAAATATTAGATTAGATGGTATAAATAATGATGCATTACTTTTGGGTATGAATAGATACGGCATTATTGCTGCAGGTGGTTCTGCTTGTACAGCCACAGATACTGTCCCATCACATGTGTTGATTGCGCTTGGTTTAACACCAGAGGAAGCTAGTTCCAGTGTGCGATTTTCTTTTGGTATAGAAAATACTCAAGAAGAGATTGAATACGCTTTAGATATCATTATAAGCTTAGTTAAAAAACTTAGACTACTTAGAGGTTAAAATGGAAATTTACTCAGAAAAATTAATGGATTGTTTTTTAGAACCAAGAGGTTTTGGTGATTTGGAAGATTACCAGTGCAGTTTTGAAATTACATCACAAGAAGATGGTATAAATGTAGTTTTTTTTGCGAAAGTTGAGGATAATTTAGTAAATATTTCATATAAAGTAGGTGGGTGCAGTGTAATTATAGCTGTTTGCTGCGCTATTTTTGACCTTTACAATAAAAAACCACTTAATGTTGCAAAATCAGCAAACATTGATGAAATTTCTTCTTATTTAGATGGTGTACCTAGCGAAAAACAAAGATGTGCCACATATGCACTTCGCGCTTTTTTGGAAACTATAAATCGCTGTGCTTAGCCGCCTTTAATAGTTTGTCCCATTTTGAATATTGGCAAATACATAGCTATAACAAGCGTACCTACTATAATACCTAAAAATACTATTATTATAGGCTCAAGCATCGTAGTTAAGTTTTTAACGCTATTATCCACTTCTTCTTCATAGTATTGTGATACCTTTATGAGCATATCTTCCAATTTACCAGTTTCCTCGCCAACAGAAACCATTTGAGACACCATTTCAGGGAAAATTCCTGCTTTTTGTATAGGCTCAGAAATACTAGACCCCTCTTTTACAGATTCTCTTATCTTATCTAAGGCGTTTTCTATAACAAGATTACCAGAAGTTTTTGCACCAATGTCTATAGCCTCAAGTATACTAACGCCACCCGATGTAAGCATAGATAGAATCGATGAAAATCTTGCAATTGATGTTTTTAATATCAGTACACCCATCAGAGGCAGTTTGAGCATAATAGAATCTATGTATGTTCTGAATTTTACGCTTTTCTTTTTTGCAAAAACAAAAGCACCACTGAGAACAACAAGTATAATTAAAATAATTATTATATAATTTCTTAAAAAATTACTTACACTTATTACCATGCGAGTCAAAAAAGGCAACTGCATGCCACTGTCAGCATACATTTTGCTAAATGTCGGTATTACGAATGTCAATATCAAAGCAATAACTGCTACAGCTACTATACTTACCATTGTCGGATAAATCAAAGCACCTTTTAGTTTACGTTTTAAAGCTAAATCCTTTTCCATAGTAATTACAAGTCTTTGCAACACAACATCCAAATTACCGCTTGCTTCACCTGATTCTACCATATTTATGTACAATGTAGAAAATACACTACTATAGTCTCTTAGTGCATTTGAAAAAGAAGAGCCAGCTTCAACTTTTTCTTTAATATCTCTTATAACTCTTTTCAATTTTGGGTTTTTAACTTGTTCAATTAAAATATTAAAAGCCGAAACTATTGGAATGCCTGCGTTTAACATAATAGATAGTTGTTTTGTCATGATCATAATATCTTTTTGCTTTATTTTATTTAAAAAATCCAACTCAATTGGAGGTGCCGACCGTTTAATAGATAACACATTAATATTTTGCTTTTTTAATTTCATAATAGCAGCTTCTTTACTTTCTGCTATAACTTCGCCTTTGCGCTTAATGTTGTTTACTGAGCCTTTCCATCTAAAATATGGCATTTTTAACTCCTTGCAAATTTTATTCTATCAAGCATGTTTTTTAATTCATCTTTGTTTAGCGAAGCATTAAGTGCATCATTGTAAGAAATTAAATTCTTCGAATAAAGCTCAAATAGCGATTGATTGAAGATTTTCATACCCGTTTTTTCTTGACCTATTTGCATAGCTGAGTAAATTTGGGGTATTTTATTTTCTCTAATGAGGTTTCTTATGGCTGGGTTTGGCATCATAATTTCAACAGCTACAACCCTGCCTGAATTATCTTTTTTCTTTAATAGCGCTTGCGTTACTATACCCTGTATTGATGTTGATAGTTGAACCCTTACTTGCTCTTGTTGGGATGAAGGAAATACATCTACTATCCTTGTTATAGTTTCTGCAGCTGAATTTGTATGAAGCGTTGCAAAAACTAAATGACCTGTTTCAGCTACAGTCAATGCTGCAGCAATAGTTTCAGCATCACGCATTTCTCCAATTAGTATAACATCTGGATCCTGGCGCATGATATGTTTTAATCCTTGGGCAAAACTAGCTGTGTCTGTGCCTACTTCCCTTTGGTTGATAAGGGCTTTGTTGTGTTTATATGTAAATTCGATAGGATCTTCTAGTGTGATAATATGAACCTGTCTGTTTTTGTTCATTAAATTTATTAGTGCTGCAAGCGTGGTTGATTTACCAGAACCTGTTGGGCCTGTTACCAATACTAAACCTTTTGGCAAGTTGGCAAATTCTTTAACTATACTTGGCAAGCCCAATGTATCAAAATCTGGTATTTCTTGTGGAATTACCCTAAATGCTCCTGCAATTGAACCTCTTTGCATAAATACATTTGCTCTAAATCGTGCAAGCTCTGGAACACCAAAAGAAAAATCAACATCAAAGTTTTCTTCAAAGCGCTTTCTATTAAAGTCATTCATAACGCTGTAGCATAAATTTCTTGTATCATTGGGTAACAAAGCGTCATAATCAAGATTTACAAGGTCTCCATGAATTCTAGCTCTTGGGGGACTTCCTACACTAATATGTAAATCGCTAGCCTTTATTGAACAAATATATTTTAGTAGCTCAACTAAGTCATTTGCTTGCATATAAACTCCTTTTTTATTGAATTGCAACGCTTAAAACTTCTTCAAGTGTTGTCAAGCCTTGTTTGACTTTTTGCAAACCATCTTGTTTTAATGTAAGCATGTCTTCTTGAATAGCTTTTTGCATAATTGTATTTTCATCTTTGCCATTAATTATCATCTCCCTTATTTCATTATTAATAAGTAGCACTTCAAATATTGCCATTCTACCCTTGTATCCGCTATCCAAACAGTAAGAACAGCCAGTGCCTTTGTATAATTTTATACCGTCTAAATCATTCTCATTAAAGCCTGATTTTAACAAAACCTCTTTTGGTAAATTCAATGGTTGTTTGCATTTTGGGCATATTTTTCGAACCAATCTTTGTGCCAAAACTAGTCTAAGAGAGCTTGCAATTAGATACCTATCTATACCCATATCTACAAGCCTTGTGATGGCCGACACTGAGTTATTTGTATGCAAAGTGGTTAGAACCAAATGCCCAGTAAGCGCAGCACGTATGGCAATTTCGGCTGTTTCTTTGTCTCTAATTTCTCCAACCATAATAATGTCTGGGTCTTGTCTTAAAAATGAGCGCAAAACATTACTGAACGTTAAACCTATATCCTCTTTAACTTGTATTTGATTAATACCTTCAAGATTATATTCAACAGGATCTTCAACAGACATAATGTTTTTATCATCTTTATTTAGCTCATTTAGGGCAGCATACAAAGTTGTAGATTTTCCAGAGCCTGTTGGACCAGTTACTATAACAATGCCATTTGGTAGATTTATTGTGTCTCTAAAACGTTTTAAGTCGATATTTCTCATATTTAAGTTATCAAGAGAAACTCTTATGTTTTCCCTATCAAGCAGTCTCATTACAAGTTTTTCTCCAAATACAGTGGGTACTGTTGAGACTCTTAAGTCAATTAATTTACCAAGTGTTTTTATTCTAATTCTTCCATCTTGGGGAAGGCGTTTTTCTGCTATATCTAATTTTGCCATTATTTTAAATCTAGCTGTTAAATTATTTGCTATAGTTTTTGGCGGTGTGTTTACTGTTTTAGCTTTGCCATCTATCCTAAATCTTACGCGAAAAGAATTTTCATAGGGTTCTAAATGTATATCAGAAGCTCCTTCTTTTACTGCAGACTCAAGTATACTGTTTGCTAGTTTTATAATCGGTGCATCATCAACATTGCTTGTTTCATCAAAGTCAATGTTTTCAATCTGTTCAACAGAACTATCCATTTTGTCTGTTACACTTTTAACTAGCACTTCTAAATCTTTTGTTGTACCGTAGTATCTTGTAATGTATTCATTTATTTCACTTTCTTTTGCAAGGTAAGCCACAATTTTTTTACCTGTAAGAAACCTCAGCTCATCAATTAGAAAAATGTTTTCTAGGTTGCAGAAAGCAACTTTTAAAACATTATTTTCTATTGAAAATGGAAATATACTATTTTTACGAGCTAGTTCACTAGGCATAAGATTTATGGCCTCTTTTTGCGGCTCTATATTTTTAAGATTAACTATATCTAGGCTATATTTTTTTGCTAAAATTTCAACAAGTTCGTCTTCTGTAATCAAATGTTCATCTATTAGTATTTTGCCCAACATTTCGCCTGTTTGTGCTTGTTTTTCTAAGGCTTTATCCAGTTGTTGTTGTGTGATTTTGTTTTCATATAGCAACATTGTTCCAAGCAGTTGTTGATTGCGTTTAACCATTAATAACCTCAAATGCGTAATTTAAGTCAAATTTTATGCCAGTCCATATCTTAAACGCATAGTAGGCTTGAAAAATAAACATTTTGTTGCCATCTATACCATTTATTCCAAAAGATTTAGCGCTTTTGATTAAAGAAGAGTTGTATATAATGTCTATTAACAAAGTATTTTTATCTAATTCGTTTAAATCAATTATCCATTCATTTTCTTTTAAACCTACAGATGTAGTATTTACAATTATATCATGTTGATAAATGTCTTTTTTGCCTATAATATTTATATCTATCAAATATCCAAAGCGTTCCTTTAGTTTGTGTGCATTTTCAAATGTTCTATTGTAAATACTAAGTTTTTTAACGCCTTTTTTATAAAATGCGTAAACACAAGCACTAGCTGCACCGCCTGCACCCAAAATGCATATATTTTTTTTGCAATCTATAGATTTGATAGTTTCAAAAAAGCCTAAGTAATCAGTATTGTACCCAAAAAGCTCACCATCTATGTTTTTTATAGTATTTATTGAACCAATAATTTTTGCTTCTTCTTCTAAATTTTCCACTAATTTTAATGCTTCATTTTTAAATGGCAGTGTAATGTTAACGCCTTTGATACCCAAAGACCTAATACCCTCAATTGCTTGTTTTAAGTTATTTACTTCAAATGCCACATAAATTGCATCAATATTATACTTTTTAAACATAGCATTATGGAGT